>NZ_CP012040.1:2805000-3105000 GCF_001050135.1 Cyclobacterium amurskyense
GCAGATTAGTATGTTCTGTGAAGAACCTACATTTCCCTGAAGATAGCGCAGATAATACGTAGCACTTTCGTTTGAGTCATTCTGAAGGATAAGGGTTTTCCTCTGTGTTGTATTTACTTTGCCACTAAACTCAATTTTATCACTAAGCACACGTACTTGTCTTCCATCTACAGTCTGTAGCGCAAACAATTGTAAGGTGATTAAAAGTGATAAAAATATTTTCATGTAGAGTTCAGTTCTATATATTTCGATTTATGTTAACAGTGGATTTCTCTCCTCTTTTAGAAGTATATACGTATAAAAATACCAAATTGGTTCCACTTTATCAGTAGGTTTGGGTTAAAAAATGTTAACAATGATGAAATTTTTTTTATTCTTCGCCGTTAAAAAAAATTTATAAAATTATTTTTTTTCATAAAAATGTAATATGTACTCTAATAGTTATTAATTATCGATAAGAATTTGTATTTCATCATTCTCAGGGTAAGGCAGTTCTACCTCAGGTTCATCAAAGAAGCTATAACGGTTTTTGTCTCTTATTTTAGGCGTTCGCCAATCATCTATCTGTTTTTTATTTGGTCTTTCCTCACCTCTCCATATAAAACCTTCTAATTTTTGCTCTCCTTTTTCAAATAAATGGGGAGGGGTAAAGGAGGCTTCTGGTTTTATGGTATGGCTAATTCTTGAGACGGTTCCTTCCTTGAATTCCATGATTATTCTCCCGCATAGCAATTTGTTTATCCCCTTTATGGTAGTGTCATTCTCAATGGCGAAATACAATGATTCTCCATTGCCTTCCACATCCAATTTTTCCATATCTCCATCTAGAAAGTAGCCTGTCATTTTTCTTCCCTTGATTTGATTGAAATTGGCGATGGTATCTCTTGTAATGGCAAATGCATTGTCCTTCAATAAAGCTTGGTCGATTTCCTGATTGGCAATTGTAAACTGTATGCTATCAGCAGTGATTTGGCTTTTGTTGTTCCACAATATTGGGTCAGTATAAAGATGCACCGTTGAGTCTGCGTAGATATAGGCCATAGAATCCGCCCTTCCTGCCAATTCTCCTTTTATCAATCGCATGTTGGGGTATGCAAGTGTGTATTTGTCCTCAGCATTTTGTCCATCCTGAGAGATAAGGGTGTCTGCAATCATGAATAAGGTGTCAACCTCAAAATATTTTCGAACCAAGGCATTTCCATAAACTTCGGAGTACTGCTTCCCTTCCCAATATTTTCCCTCATCTCCAAAGACTTCAGCATTTTGCTCTTTGTTATAAATACTTACGTTTTCCTTGGCCTCATAGTATTGTGCATTCTCGTCAAAGAAGAGTTCCTCACCGTACACGATACTGGTCTCTGATTCAACATCACCATCATAAAATCTGAAAATTTTATTTTCAGTATCGTAGAAACTCCCTTTCTGGGCATTTAACCTGTTTCCCTCTTTTGAAAGGATATTGGTGAGCTTTTCTGTCTCAGCAATCTTTGTAGTAGTGTAGTAAAAAAGTGAATTGGACCGCATGGTGTAATCAGGATTTTCTAAAACCACTTTTTTATTGAAGGTGATTTTTTCAATCTGGGTTTCATAAATCCCTTTTTCACTTGTCAGTACATTGGTACTGTCCTTGACCATCCCGGAATTAAAATATATGGCTTCTCCATTGGCTCGGTTATAATCCAGGAAGTCCGTGTATAGTGTAGTGCCTTCATTGACCAATACTACATTGTTACGTAACAAAGCAAGCTGAGTGTTTCCGTCATACTCTGCATAACGACTAGTGACGGTGACCGAATCCTCCTGATCATCAATTTTGACATTACCAAAAAGTTTGGCAAGGTTGTCCTCTGAATAGAAATGGGCAGAATCACAGTAGATTAATGATGTTTTGTGTTTTAGAATCACATCTGTCAGTAATCTTTCAAAACCGCTGCCTCCTAAAAGTTGCTCTGCTTGTAATATTTCCACACGGCTTTGCTCCTTCTGGGCTTGGACCTTTGTAAAGACCAAAGAAGTTAGTAAACAAAATAAAATAAATTTGATCTTTGTCATTCGAATTGATTTCCGAGGCAAAATTAATATAAAATAGTACTTTTGGTTTATGCTGGAGCGATTTATAGATCATGTACGCAAAAATAAAATTTTGGATGTGCAATTGCCCTACCTTGTGGCGGTCAGTGGCGGAATAGATAGTGTGGTTTTGACGCACTTGCTCCATAGAAACGGCTTCAATATAACGATAGCACATTGTAATTTTCAACTTAGAGGGGAAGCAAGTGATGCAGATGAGAAATTTGTGATAAATTTTGCCATGCAATTGGGCATTCCTGTACATACCAAAGTTTTTGATACCCTTGGTTATATGGAGGAAATGGGAGTTTCTTTACAAATGGCAGCTAGGGAATTGAGGTACCGTTGGTTTGAAGAGCTAAATACCAGTTTGGGCACACAGGGAGTTCTTGTAGCTCACCATGCTGACGATCAGATAGAAACGGTATTGCTCAATTTATTGAGAGGAACAGGGATAGAGGGGGTGTATGGAATGAGTAGTAAAAGAGATTTTATACGAAGACCTCTTTTGCCTTTTTCTAGACAAGAAATATTGGCCTACCTGAATGAAAATAACTTGACATGGAGGGAGGACAGTAGCAATGAAAAGACCGTGTACAAAAGAAATTTTGTCCGTCACAAGCTATTGCCTTTGTTTCATCAATTCGATCCCAAGGGGCCGGAATTGATACAGTACAGCTTTGATAGAATAAAGGACACTGGAAAAGCATTCTTTTATCTTTTTGACCAGTGGATTAGCGCAAACGTGATCTCTAAAGAAGGTTTTGAGATCATGCCTTTTAATAGCCTACTTGGGGCGCCAGGAAGATCCTCCTTACTTTTTTACTGGTTAAGTAAAAAAGGTTTTGTATATGCCCAAATTGAGGATATCTTGTGTGCTATAGACAGTCATGAAGCAGGGAAGCAGTTTCTATCGGAAGGATGGGTGCTCAATATTGACAGAGATAGTTTGCTACTGGGGAAACAACCAGAAATTGATAAACCCGTAGAAATAGATTTAGAACAAAATGGATTTTCCCTTGACGGGAAGACCTGGTACAATTGTGCCAAGCTTGATTCTGTAAGGCCTTTGGATCGATCTTCAGAGAATGCCTTACTTGATTTAGATTTACTTGATTTCCCTTTGACATTGAGAACCTGGGAGCAGGGAGATAAATTTATGCCTTTAGGGATGCATAACTTCAAAAAAATAAGCGACTATCTAATAGACAATAAGGTGCCGCTGATCAAAAAGAACAAAGTAAAGGTGCTTTGTTCCAAAGAGAAGATCGTGTGGTTGCTGGGGTTTAGAATAGATGAGAGATTCAAGATAAGTCCAAGTACCAGAAAGGTGTTTTATATAAATAAACATATAGATGAATAACCCTTTTAGAAAAACATACAGTCCTGCTGAGCGGGAGAAGTTTGCTTTTTTAGGCAAAGTAAAATTCTTTAAGCACCTGAATTATGAGGAAATGTCCAGATTTTTGCCTGCTATTCATCAAAGAAAGTATGTGCAGGATGAGGTTGTGTTTTTCAGGAATGACCCAAGTCAGGCACTTTATATCCTTGAAAAAGGTGAAGTAACATTGAATATTGATATTCGAAAAGATTTTGAAACCATAATAAAAATCAAAGAAGGCGAACCTTTTGGTGAAAATTCTATGCTGGAAAATTCCAAAAGAATTTATACAGCGATAGTAGATACAGAAGAGGCAATTTTATGGGTAATTCCAAATTATGCTATTTTAGACATTTTTCAGAGTAACCAAAAGATCAAAGCTAAAATGATGAGTTCACTGGCAACCTTCTACAACAGTAGGAACCAACAGCTATTTTCTTCCTACAAGAAATCCTATGGATTTTTCAACCTCGGGCAGATGTTTGAATAATTATGATGAATCCTTCATATAAAGCACATTCTTTAATATCTTAGCGCAAATTTTGAAAAAAACATCAATCTAAATCGATTATAAGAAATGACGAAAGTAACCGTAGTCGGAGCCGGAAATGTTGGTGCCACATGTGCAGATGTATTGGCCTACCGCGAAATAGCTGAAGAAATAGTATTAGTTGATATCAAAGAAGGTGTTGCTGAAGGCAAAGCATTGGATATCTGGCAAAAAGCCCCTATCAATGCTTATGATAGCAGAACTATAGGAAGTACAAACGATTATTCTAAAACTGCTGGATCTGATGTAGTAGTAATTACTTCTGGTTTACCACGTAAGCCTGGTATGACCAGAGACGATTTAATCGAAACCAATGCTGGTATTGTGAAAATGGTAACAGAAAATGTTGTTAAACATTCGCCAGATGCCATTATCATTATCGTTTCCAATCCATTGGATGTAATGACTTACCAGGCTCATATCGTTTCTAAATTACCAAGAACAAAAGTAATTGGTATGGCAGGAATCCTTGATACTGCTAGATATAGAGCATTCTTGGCTGAAGCCCTTGATGTTTCTCCAAAAGAAATTCAAGCGATCTTATTGGGTGGACATGGAGATACCATGGTGCCATTGCCAAGATATACTACCGTTGCAGGTATCCCTGTTACTGAATTAATTGGTAAAGAAGCTTTAGATGCGATTATCGAAAGAACCAAATCTGGTGGTGGAGAGCTTGTTAAATTGATGGGTACTTCTGCATGGTATGCACCAGGATCTGCAGCTGCTCAAATGGTAGAAGCGATCGTTAAGAATCAAAAAAGAGTATTCCCTGTATGTATTAAGTTAGAAGGAGAATATGGAATTGATGATTGTTACTTGGGAGTACCTGTAGTCCTTGGTAAAAATGGTATTGAAAAAGTTATTGAATTGGATTTGAATAGCGATGAAAAAGCGCTATTGGAAGTTTCAAGAAGTCATGTGAAAGAAGTGATGGCCGTTTTGGATAAAATCGGAAACAAATAATTAGAAATTTATATTGTCATAAAAAAATCCCAACTTTGAATCGTTGGGATTTTTTTGTTTTTTTATGTGTAGTTGGTAAACATTAAATGAAAAGGGCCTATTGAAAAATCTGCTGATAATTTTATTGATTTTGGTGTTTGGATTCATCGCTTTCCTATTGGTGAAGGATGATTTTTTTGACTCCAAGTTAAATGGGTTGGAAGTAGTTCCCTCAAATGCCATTTTCGTTTTTGAAACCAATGACCCTGTGGGGTATTGGAACAACTTGGTGAACCAACCCGTATGGGAGAAACTTCACAATTTACCCGCTCTTGCTGATGTGGAATCCCAATTGGTTTTACTGGACAGTATAACTGGGAAAAATGGAAACCTTGATAAATACCTTAAAGGGCATAGATTTCGCTTGTCATTGCACCCTATTGGAAAAGGTGCATTTGGGTTTTTAATTTCTGTTGCTTTTGAGAACGAGCATTTTTTTGAATTCCTTAAAAACCTGGAAGAAGGACCTGATAATGGTATTCCTGGTTTAAAGAAAAGAAATTATAGTGGAGTGGAACTCTACGAGTTTAAAACCGAAAGGGGAGAGCAAACCTTTACCTTTACCCGTTTTGAAAATGTGTTGATGGGAAGCCATACTTCTTTTCTTGTAGAAGATGGCATACGCTATGCAAAATCTTTGGAGTTGAAAAACTTCAAACAATCCCAACCTCATCTCTTCCAACCCTCAACCCCATTGAATTCCAGAGGGGTAATAAGGTTTTCTGGTGAAGGATTTGCCGCTTTGGTCAATGAATTGACAGACGACAATGCAGAGCTATTATTGAAAAACCTTAGAGAGAACAAATTGTCCTCAAATTTGGTCCCTGCTTTCAGTGATACCTCCATTTTGTTTAGTGGACAGATGTATACTAATGGGACAACAGGCACCATGGAATTTGAAGGTAATGTTCCTAGTGGCCTGTCCTTTGCTCCGGTAATAAGCAATAGGGCTGCATGGGTCACCCAATACTTGTTTTCGAGTTTTCAAGGGTTCAAACAAATACCTAATTTGGCATTTAAACCAAGGCCTTTAATAGTAGCTACACTAGACGAAAGCCTGGAAATACAGGATTTTTTGAATGGATTGGGAGGGGAAGCCACAATGGTGCTTGAAGAAAATCTATTTGATAGAAACCCTAACCAAATTCTTTTACTTCATCCAGAGAACACTGCAAGGAGGTACCTAAATCTGGAAAAATTTGCTTTAGAAGTAAGTCAAAACGATAGCACAAAGCTCTTCAAAGAATATTTTATGGGAAAAGAAATCTTTATGCTTGACATAGAAGAGTTTCCTGCCCATATTTTTGAGGGGAATTTTACAGGCTTTTCTAGGAGTTACGTTTCTATGGCTGGAGATCATCTGATAATTGGTAACAGTCTAAAAACAGTAAAAAACCTTTTGGAGGATTTTTACAATGACAATACCTGGGGAAAATCTTTTGCTTACAAGGACTTACTTAAGGAACAAAACAATGGAGCCCCTATTCGTTTGATATTGAACAATGACCGGTTTTACCCCATTTTAATTCAAAATAGTGATGCTGCCTGGAGCCCGGTATTTCAAAAGTATGCTCCTATTTTTCGCTCTTTTGATTGGCTAAATATTTCCATCTTTAAGGAAGGTAGCGTGCAAATCAATTTGGACATTGATTTAGGTGAGCCGGAAATAAATAGGCAAATGATTCTTTCCGAATCCAGAAGTACATCTTTTGATAAGCCCTTGATTTTTGGGCCTAAGGGAATTCAAAATTTCAATGATAGAAGCACTGATTTTTTGGTGCAGGATGAAGACAATTTTATACATCTTATAAGTGGTGAAGGGGAGCGGGTATTTTCTCAGAGAATTCCAAGTGCTGTTTTAAGTGAGGTTCACCAAATTGATTATTTTAAAAATGGTAAACTTCAGCTGGTTTTTGCTACAAGGGACTTTATTTATGCCCTTGATAGGTATGGGAATTTATTACCTGAATATCCCATTCCTTTTGTAGAGGACAAAGAAATCGCCTTTTTAAATGTATTGGATTATGACAACAATCGAAGTTACAGGTATTTTGTAGCAGACACGGAGGGAGACTTGTATCTTTATGATCAGAAAGGCAATTTGCTGGAAGGCTGGTCACCAAATACCAAC
Source organism: Cyclobacterium amurskyense (assembly GCF_001050135.1). Classification (GTDB taxonomy): domain Bacteria; phylum Bacteroidota; class Bacteroidia; order Cytophagales; family Cyclobacteriaceae; genus Cyclobacterium; species Cyclobacterium amurskyense. The sequence goes on from NZ_CP012040.1 coordinate 2,812,138, forward strand.
AGTGCTGGGCCTTTAAGTTATATGCCAGGTCATCACCGTGAACCCGGATTGGGCGATTTTATGGTCAGTCTTCACAACAATGGTAAACTAAACCTGTTTAACCGCAAAGGGGAGTCGAAAGTAGGTGGTGGCATTCTACTTGGGGATGGCATTTCCACAGCTTATGCCATTGAAGAAAGCAAGAACAAAGAGCCTTCCAAGCTCGTGACAGTCAATGAGGCTGGAGAGGTGATAAATGTGAACTTCAAAGGTGAGCTTACTTATAGAAATCAATTGCTTAGACCCGATACAGATACCAAGTTTAATTTGGTCAACGATCAGAATAAATCTGATTACGTTTGGGTTATAGAGGAGTACAATAAGCTTAAAGTGCTCAAACCAAATGAACAGGTGTTTTTTGAGATGAGTATTCCCTCAAGCGCTTTAGAATACAAGTATTTTTCCTTTGGTGATGGGAATAAAATTTTCGCAGTATTGGATAAAGTTCAGGATTTTGCCTATTTGTACAATGGGAAAGGTCAACTGATCAATCAAAAACCAATCAGTATTAGTCAAAGTCTTTGGATCAACTTTTCGGGAAGTGAAAATGAATATACGCTTGTAACAGTATATGGGGACAAGCTTTATGAGTATAAGATACCATTATAAATTAATGAAGAAGGAAATTTTAATAAGTGAGGGGTATAATTAATTATGGATAATTGCATGCGAAATAGATTAGTAATAGGCTTTTTAGTTTTTTTTGGGTTTTTGTTTTCTGTTCAAGCGCAAGTTTTTGATTCCAGATCATTGATTCTTGAAGACACCACAGATCACAATAATTTCAGCTCTCCCTATCACACGACCTATACTTTTTTCTATAACCTGAATGAACCAAATTATAATCCTGAAATTGCTGCCAAGGCATTGAATATGCAGGGAAGTGAAGGGCAGGACGCAGCTGCCCTAGCTGTAAAACTGAAGCAGGTTTTTGATGGTAAAGGTGTTTTTGTTCGGATGAACACTGTGCCTAATTCTGCCGACTTTATAGATTCTGTTAGGAATGGTCAGCAAGTGTATGTTTTTGATGAGCTAATGCTTCCTGCCGTTTATCTGGAGAAAGTCGGAGATCGTTGGAAGTTTTCTTCGGCCACTGTTAAAAATATAAAAGCATTACACCAAGAAACCTATCCCTTGGGGACAGCTAAATTGCTTGATATATTGCCTAGAATAGGTAGCCAAAGTTATTTTGGTCTTTACTTATGGCAGTTAACAGGTATTTTCTTTTTAGTCTTGATGGTTTTTACAAGCCATAAACTTTTCACTCTACTGATCGATAGGCTTTTTTATTACTTCCTCATCAAATCCGGTTATGGACAAATTGCGAAGCAGTACCTCCTTCCAGTGGCTAGAATAATAAGTATTTACATTATAATTTTGCTCTTGGCTATTTTTATTCGGGTTTTACAACTTCCGATTAGTGTGGCCTCTTGGGTTACCATACTCCTGAATGCCGCAGAACCTTTTATCGTTACGGTCATCTTTTATAAGTTGGTGGATGTGCTTTCAGCCTATATGGGAAGGATGGCTGATAAAACCACTTCTACCTTAGATGACCAATTGGTGCCTTTGGTCCGGAAGACCCTCAAGACTTTTGTAATTGTAATAGGTTCTCTATTTATATTAAAATACGGATTACGTATAGATATTGTCCCTTTCCTTACAGGTTTGTCTATTGGTGGTCTTGCCTTTGCTTTGGCGGCACAAGATACCATCAAAAATTTCTTTGGCTCCGTTATGATTTTTATAGACAAACCATTTCAGGTAGGTGATTGGATCACTAGTGGGGAAGTAGATGGGACAGTAGAGGAAGTAGGCTTTCGTTCAACCAGGGTCAGGACTTTTAGAAACTCATTGGTTTATATCCCGAATGGTAAAATTGCTGATGCCACTGTTGATAACCATGGACTTAGAAAATATCGGAGGTTTTATACCAATATTACCATTACCTATGATACTCCTCCGGAGTTGATTGAGGTTTACTTAAGTGGCTTACGTAAAATTGTTCAAAATCACCCTAAAACTAGAAAAGACTATTACAATATTTATTTGAACAATCTTTCAGCTTATAGTTTGGACATTATGTTTTATGTCTTTTTTAAGGTGCCTTCTTGGCCGGAAGAACTAAAGGCAAGAGAGGATTTGATTCTATCAGCGATACGACTTGCCAATGAATTAGGGGTTAGGTTTGCTTTTCCAACGCAAACTTTACATATGGAAACCTTCCCCGAGAAAAAAGGGCTGATGCCTGTTTATGAAGATGACAAGGCTGCCTATCAAAAGCGTCTGGATGCTTTTATTAAAACCGAGAAAGGGGAGGAATAAATGGAGATGCTTACCATGCAATTATATGGCCAGTCTACCCTTATTACATTAACTACAGGATGATAATTTTTCCTTTAAATAGGATTTATTACAATGAAATTTTAACAAGAAAATTGCTTTCACTTTCCTCTTTATTGACTAATCCAAAGAAAGGGCTATCTTTTGCTATGAAATTGATTAATTCATGTTTAGTGATAACAGTGAAAAAGCAATTCTCTGATGGATTAACGGTAGAAAAATAGGGAAGATAGGGAATAATTAAGCAACTGTCAGTGAGATATAGGCTTATACCTTTGGCAATAATTTTCTTATTGTCCTTATCGTAAATACAAACAAAACCTTGTTGTTTTTCGTCGAAAGAACTGAAAATGGAATAGTTGATTGACTCTAACCATTTCCCTCTAAAGCCGGAATAACCCTTGTAAAGCTTATTTATTCTTTTGAAATCCACATCTTGAGATTTAAACAAATTACTATTTTGCCTTACTAATTTTTCATTGAAATCATAAGGGAGTGGGTTAGGAGAGTAGTTTAGTTGAAACCGTGCAGTAAATTGTCCCGATTTACTTATGTTATAAATTGTGTTGTCATAATTCTGTGAAAATAGGTATTCATCTCCAACCTTTCCAAATGGAGCGGTTGGAGTTGAAATTAGAGCCCCTCTAAAAACTTCATCAAAATGGAAAGCTGCATTTTCAATTTTAAAGGTCTCATCGAAAATACCGACTTTAAAGTACTCATTATGATGGGAAGAATTGAAACCACCATAGGTTATGTATTTATTTTCAATCTTTTGGATTGCAGTTAATGAAAGACGATCCTCACCCTTAAAACTTTTTTTTGGCATATAATTTTCATCAAAAATCAATATTCGATTTAGTGAAGAATCAAAAATTTCGAGATTACCTTTATTATTAATCCAAAAGTCTGTGATCGTGGAAACTTCATTTGGACCGTTGCCAGTCGGAACAATGCTTTTGTACAATTCTCCTTCAGTATTGTAAATATGAATTCGATTGCTACCATACCTATCTAAAACAATCAAAAAATTGTCATGGAATTCCACCTTCCAAACTTCAGAGATATAATCTCCTTCATTAGATTTTAAAGGGGTAATTTCTAATTTTTTTATTATGGTGGATACATCGATGGAGTCTAGTACTTTGGAAGTATCTATTATTATTGGGATGCCAGAAAGTGGTTTTTCGCTAGTGTTTTTAATATTATTGTTGCAACACTGAAATAATAAAAATGAGCCTATGATTGATAAGAAAATTTTATATGAATTCATTAAATCTACAATTAAGTACTATTTATTTTTTTTTACTGATAATATCTCAAATAACGATATGAAGAAATCTATCCCAAATCCACGGGTTTAGGGAAAAAATTGGAAAGTCACCTAGTGAAGAAAGTATTAAAATTATCTGTAAAAATAAAATAGAACTATGGGTTTAATAATGTTCAGGATGAATGTTCCTTGCAAGTATGAAATTACTGTTTAATTAGTCAATTTTCGAAGTTGTCGACCTCATTTTAATAACTATGGTTTGATTTTTGAACCTGTTATTCCAAATGAATTTTTAGCTAAATCGAAGAATTATGGAATTTGAAAATAAAGTTGCAGTAATTACTGGTGCCAGTAGTGGTATTGGCAAAGCAATAGCTACCACGCTTTCCGAAAATGAATGTACGGTCATTTTGGCAAGTAGAAGCATTGAAAAGTTAAAAAATATCCAAGCAAAATTGCCTCATGAAAGCATGGCGGTGGAAATGGATGTAAGTGATAGTCAAAGTGTGTCCCAGGGTTTTAAGAAAATAAAAGACAAATACAGTCGTATTGATATCTTGGTAAATGCTGCCGGTGTAATGCCTTTGAGCTATATGAAGAACAGGCACCTTGAGGAATGGTTGCAAACCATAGATGTAAATGTGAAGGGAGTGCTTCGCTGTATTTATGAAGTATTGCCGGAAATGAAGCGCCAAAAGTCCGGACATATTGTAAACATTACATCCGTGGATGGAAAAGAGTTGTATCAGGGAGGTGCCGTATATGGTGCGTCAAAAGCTGGGCTTATTGCCCTGTCAAGAGCCATGCGAATGGAGTTGTCTCCGGAATTTAATATTCGAGTGGCCTCTATTGAGCCGGGAACTGTAGCCACGAATCTAAGAAATGATATTACCGACAAAGAATTGCTGGAGGACAAAGATTATGGGGGAGATGAGGCCAAGCTTCAACCGGAAGACATTGCTCAGGCTGTGTTATATGTCTTAAATCAGCCAGACACAGTCAATGTTAATGAATTATTGATCAAACCTACCGGGAAAGCCTAGACTTCCTTTTTATCCTATTTCAATGCTATTGCTTATAAGCTGGGCAATTTCTGCTGTTCTCCATTTCCAAAACTTTTATTATTTAGGGTGTGTCTTTCTTTGTTTCAGGGGAATGGATTATTAATAGTCGTTTAAATGGGTTGATAATAATATTTCTTTTACTTATACTTACTAAATTAATAAGTTAGCCTAAAAACGCATTAATTATAGGCATAAAATCCTTGGCTTCGGCAGCACCCTATAAATTTATCCTTGATCTTTAATGCTGAATATGGTAAGAAGTGAAAGAACGATAAAAACAGATGAATGAATAATTGTATTCGAGTTGTATTGCTGTTGTTTGTTTCCTCATTGTTCTCCTGCAGCAATAAGAAGGATGTAATTATTCCTGAATTAAAAAGCATAACAGAAAGTGTCTATGCATCAGGCTTTATAAAGAGTGAAAATCAATATGAAGTTCAGGGAAAGGTAAATGGTCCTATTAAAAAGGTATTTGTAGAGGAAGGCTCTTTGGTAAAAAAGGGGGATCCTATTTTTCAATTGGACAATGAAAACACAAAAATTGCTACTGAAAATGCGAGGCTTGCATCGGTGGCCGCTGATTTTTCGGTTAACGAAAATAAATTGCTTGATGCAGAAAATGCCATAGCTTTTGCAAAAAAGAAATTGACCAATGACTCCATTTTGTATCTGCGACAAAAAAAGCTGTGGAGCAAAAGTATTGGGACTAAAGTGACTTTAGAAAAAAGGCTATTGGACTATGAAAATGCAAAATTGAACCTAGCAACTGCCCACACCAATTATGAGGAGGTCAAGAGGCAACTTGAACTACAGTCCGAACAAAGCAAAAATAATTTAGAGATCGCGAAATTATTGGAAAATGATTATGTCATTAAAAGTGAGGTAGATGGACGGGTTTATAAGGTAAATAGAGAAGAGGGGGACCTAATCAATGGTTCAGAGGCAGCGGCTGTGATTGGGGGTGCTGATTTTTTAATTGAACTGAATATTGATGAATTTGATAGAGTAAAAGTGAATAAAGGTCAGCGGGTTTTTATTAGAATGGATAGCTACCAGTCTCAAGTTTTCGAAGCTGAGATAATTTCCATTGATCCAATGATGAATTCAAGTACAAGGTCTTTTCAGGCAGAGGCGAAGTTTATCAAAAGGCCTGCCCAACTTTTTCCCAACCTGACAGTAGAGGCCAGTATTTTAATCCAAACCAAAGAAAAGGTTTTAACCATCCCAAGAAATTATTTATTCAATGACTCTTCTGTGATACTGGAAGGGGGTGAAGTCCGGACGGTTTCAACAGGCCTAATGGATTATGATTTGGTAGAAATTAAAAATGGTATTGATGGAAATACAAGGATAGAATTGCCGGAATAATGAAGGTCAAACACATCACAGAGATTTCCGGAGCCTTGATGAGAGCCAGATGGAAGCAGACATTTGTTGCTGCTGTGGGGGTGACTTTCAGCATAGCTTTGTTTATTTCCTTATTGGGTTTTATGGAGGGTTTAAACCAACTATTGGATGGGATAGTGTTGAATAGAACCCCACATATAAGACTTTACAATGATATCCTTCCTTCCAAAATACAACCTATTGAGTTGAGTGAAGATTTCAAAGACCATTATAACTTTATAAGCTCAGTAAAACCTACCAATTCGCGAAAAGAAATATACAATGCTCCCCAAATAATCAATAAGCTTTCTATGGATAACAGGGTATTGGGAGTGGCCCCCAAAGTAACTGCTCAAGTTTTCTATAACTTAGGCAATATAGATTTGAATGGGATAATAAATGGGATAGATCCCGCGAAGGAAGCAGCTTATTTTTCCTTCAATGATTATGTCTTTGCTGGAAATTCTTTGGACCTCAATCATGTAAACAATAACATAATTTTGGGTCAAGGAGCTGCCAATACCATGCGGGCTAAGGTTGGTGATATTGTCACGGTCACAAGCACAGAAGGAGAGCAGTTTTCCTTAAAAGTCATTGGGTTTTTTCAGTCTGGTATCTCTGAGATAGACAAAGTGCAGAGTTTTGCCAGCTTGTCAACTACTCAGAAAATACTTGGTGAAAATAATAATTACATCAGTGACATTCAAGTAAAACTAAAGGACCTAAACCGGGCGCCGGCAATTGCCAAAGAATATGAGCACTTCTTTAAAATTGATGCAGAGGATATTCAAACGGCCAATGCTCAGTTTGAAACCGGAAGCGGAGTGCGGTCTATTATTTCCTACGCTGTAGGGATTACCTTATTGATAGTATCGGGATTTGGTATATATAATATTCTTAATATGCTTATATATGAAAAAATGGATACCATTGCCATACTTAAGGCTACGGGGTTTGCCGGTAATGATGTTAAGAAGATTTTCATTTCAATCTCTTTGAGTATTGGTGTTGTTGGCGGATTTGCAGGTGTGCTTTTTGGTTTCATGCTTTCCTTAACCATAGATGCCATCCCCTTTGACTCTCCAACCATGCCGACGGTAACTACTTATCCGATTGATTATGGTATTCAATATTATTCCATAGCCGCAATATTCGCTTTGGTGACTACTTTTTTGGCTGGCTGGTTCCCTGCCAAAAAAGCAAGTAAGGTTGACCCTGTAGTCATTATTAGAGGGAAATAAATGGAAAACAATATTATTTTAGAGGCCAAGTCCATCAGCAAATCATTTTTAAACCCCGTAAAAGTTGATGTTTTGAAAGATGTTTCATTCAGCCTTTCCAGAGGGGAGTATGCTTCTATTATTGGTAAATCAGGCAGTGGGAAATCTACTTTGCTTTATATTCTCTCCACCATGGATTCAGACTTTACAGGAGACCTTATTATAGATGGGATAAGTGTCAAAGGCAAATCAGAAAAGCAATTGGCGGCAATACGAAATGAGAAGATCGGCTTTGTGTTTCAATTTCATTACTTGTTAAATGAGTTTTCGACTTTGAAGAATGTGATGTTACCCGGCTTTAAGTTAGATAAATTAAGTGAAGAAGAATTAGAACACAATGCCTATGGATTCCTGAAAGATTTAGGCATAGAGAAATTGGCGCATAAAATGGCTTATCAATTGTCTGGTGGAGAAAAACAGCGGGTGGCCATAGCCAGAGCCATGATCAATGATCCGCTGATTATCATGTGTGACGAGCCTACAGGTAATTTGGACAGCAAAAATGCTGACATTGTGTTTAACATATTTAAAGAACTTACCGAGGCCTACAACAAAACACTTTTGGTGGTGACTCATGATATGGAATTTGCACACAAAACATCACGCATCATTGAATTGGGTGATGGTAAGCTTTTGAGAGGATGATTTATTTCCTGATTTTCATATTGTCTGCTTTTATATAAATCGAGCCAGATTTTTTTTATACAAAATTCAAAAACATATAAAGTCCTGCATAAAACCCCAATTATTTTTTATAACCATGGGTTATCACTACATTGGTAGTTGGTTTATTGCCTGGACTAATCTAAGTTAAACCCGGATTATGTTTTAGAATTTCTCCGTCCTGACAATGTCAGGGGTGAAGCCTGTCCCGTGTTTACGGGAAGTGTTGCAATCGCAAGAAAATCAGGCTGTTTGGAGATTTTAGCATAGCACCGCTATGGTGAAATTGAAAACAGCAACGAAGTGGCTGATTTTAAAGCGATTTCAGCACGTAATAGAATGTCTATTGCATATTTCGGGTTAAAGGGGCCTGGTTTTAAAGTGATTTCATCACGTATTGGAAGGTCTATTGTATAATGACTCTCAAGCTATATAAATAATGATAAGTAGGAAAATAATGGTGATTGTCTTTTTTGCATTAGGCTTATTCAATGCCTGTCAGGACAAAGGAGGGACTGAACAAGCGGGTGGTTTGCAAACCATTCGGATTGAACATAACAATCAAACAGAGCTGTTTTTAGAGGATGTTGCAGCAAATTACACCAGCATTCCTTTAGAGATGACTGAAGAAAGTTTAATAGGTTATATCCATAATGTTGCTGTCTCTGAAGATTTCCTGTATATCAATTATGCAAAAGGTATACTTCAATTTAACCATGCAGGGAAGTATATCAAAAAAATAGGAGAAAATGGGGAAGCTCCGGGAAACTACAGACAGGTAAGGTCCATGATTATTGATCCAATGGATCAGTCAATTATTGCTGCAGACGCGAGGTTTAGAAAGAGCTTTAAATTCAGTGAAGATGGAGATTTATTGGCTGAATCTGAAATTTTGTCATCCCCACCCATTTATATTACCCCAATACCTGAGGGCTATATGGTGATAACTGATGACAATACTCAAGATGAAGCTTTGGGGCTTGTTTCAATTAATGAGATTTTCAAACAAGACAGGGATTTCGTTAAAATAGATAGCCTAAAACCTTTAAAAGCAAAGATTGAAAAGATTTTTCATACTATTTGGAGACATCCTTCCTTTATAACAAGGGCTGATTCCACTGCTTATTTCTTTTTTCCGATTGGCACTCTCAAGGAACAGGTAGAAAGAGATACACTGTTTCAGATAAATGAAAACGGTGATTTTATTCCCCATTTAAAATTCCAATTCTCAGAAAACGTAATCAATGAGGAAGGGAAGAGGGTGTTTTTCATTGAAAAGATTGAAGTCAATGAAGCCTACTATTTGGTGACCTATCATTATGAAGGGAATTATTATCTTTTTGGTTACGATAGGAAAAAGGATAGTTCTTGGCTGGTAAAGGATGGATTGAGGGTAAAGAACCTGGAAGGGCATTATCTCCCAAAGTCAAATGGAATTTCTTATTTAATGACGGAGGGAGTTTCTGAATTAAAAGGTGAAGAACCAAATCCTATTATTCATTTGATTGATTGGGGGAAATAGAAGTTTGCTCATTTTATTTCTTACCTACCCATTTTCCTAAAGAAATAACATATGATCCTAATTATGGAAATTGATATTTTATTAACTATTGATAAGCCATCTTTTGTTAGGTATTAGTTGATTTGGCCTCTTACGATATGAAAAGATTTTTAGTTTTACTCAGTCTTGTTGTTCTAACAAATATTCCGTTTTCATGTGTTGATGATTGTGGGCCTTCTAATCCCATGGAGTCCAAAATCACCGAGTTGTATGTCCTAGTAGGAAGCTTAACTTCTACTGGTTTTATAACAACAAAATCTACTGACTTTGAGCTAGCGGCCATTCAAATTAGGATTGCTGACCTGGATTATACTGAAGTCATGGCATCCATTGCTCGACCTCGATTTTCCTTTATTAATGCAGCCATAGCTTGCAGTCCCCGCTTACCTGAACCAACTCAGGCAATTGAATCAATGGTCATCACCTCTGAATCAACTGTGTATGCTCAAGGGAATGAATTCTTGCCAGGGGAACAACTGAATGAGTTATTTAAAATAAATGGAAACCTAACGATAGCTGAGTATATCACAAAGCAAAAAAGTGATATTGAGCTTTTTGGAAATATTGGCTCAAGTATTAATTTGCAACTGTTAGAGCAACCTGATAGTACCATCAATCAAACCTTCACCTTTGATATTAAATTTTCTGATTTGAGTGAGATGGTTGTAATAAGTGAGGTTTTTGAAGTGAATAACTAAAAATTTGCTAGGTTTATTTTCCCTAGAAAGCGAATCATTTAGACCAGAATCACTTTAACTCCTTTTTCTTCGAGCATCTCTACGTAGTGTACGGAGAGCTTCTTATCTACGATCAAGGTGTCTATGTCTTCAAGGTTGGCAATCTTTCCAAAGCTCTTTTTACCAAATTTACTACTGTCTGCTAAAACTATGGTTTTTTGGGCAGAAGCAATCATAATGCTGTTTAGATGTGCTTCCAATAAATTGGAGGTGGTTAGACCAAATTCCGGGTCAATGCCATCAACACTGATAAATAATTTACTGCAAGCAAAATCTTTAATCATGTTTTCTGCAAAATGCCCTACTACAGAACTACTGCTTTTGCGAACAACACCGCCCAACTGAACAACCTCTGTCTCTTTCAAATCCAATAAGGCCATACTGACGTTCATGGCGGCTGTTAGAACAGTTAAGGAAAGTGACTTGGGTATTGATTGAGCAAAAGCCAAGACTGTAGTCCCAGATCCAATAATAATCACATCATTCTGATGTAGAAAGTCCGTGGCTCTTTTGGCAATTGCATTTTTTTGACTGACCTGCACCAGTCTTTTTTCAGTGACGGGTTTATCGTTGACGTATGGTGAAACGGGAGTGGCACTTCCATGGGTTCTAAATAGTAAACCTTTTTCTTCCAGGATCCTCAAGTCTTTTCTAACAGTTACCATGGTAACATCCATTTCTCTGCTCAAAGCGGCTACGCTCACATAGCCAGCCTCTTCCAGCTTGTCCAATATGTATTTGTGTCTTTTAGCAATTATCATATTAAGAGAAATAATAGAGCCCAAATATACGAAAATGATTTCCTTTTGTTTCTTTTTATTTCCTTTTGTGTTACTTTAGTGAGGTAAAAAGGTGGCAATGAATAGAAAAGACAGTTTATCAATTATTGAAGACGAAAAGGGAGTCTGGGACCTAGTGATAATAGGTGGTGGAGCTTCCGGATTAGGGGTTGCATTGGACGCTTTGTCCAGAGGTTTGAAGGTTTTATTGTTGGAGAAATCTGATTTTGCTAAAGGCACTTCGAGTAGGAGTACCAAGCTTGTTCATGGAGGGGTTAGATACCTTGCCCAGGGAGAAGTAGGCTTGGTTTTGGAAGCGCTGAGGGAGAGAGGCAGGTTATTGAAAAATGCACCACATTTAACAATCAACCAACCATTTGTTATTCCGTTGTATTCTTTTTTTGATCGGCTGAAATATGGTGTAGGGTTAAAAATTTACGATTGGATGGCTGGTAGCTTGCGTTTGGGGAAATCCAAGTTTGTTTCCAGAGAAGACACTATAAAAAGGTTGCCGCAAATTCGACAAAAAGGTCTTAAAGGTGGTATTTTATACCATGATGGACAGTTTGATGATGCGCGACTTGCCTTGGTGATCGCCAAGACCTGTATTGAAATGGGAGGTTCTATACTCAATTATGCTAGGGTGAACAAGTTGAGCAAAGATGAAACTGGTAAGATTAATGGGGTAGTTTTTAGGGACTTGATTGGTAAGAAAAATTATAAGGTTTCCACCAAATCTGTGGTTAATGCTACGGGAGTTTTTGCAGATAAGATTTTGCAAATGGACAATCCCGAAGCCCGTAAGATGATCCAACCTAGCCAGGGTATCCATCTTGTGATGGACAATTCTTTTTTGGGTGGAGATGATGCTTTGATGATTCCTGAGACCTCCGATGGGAGAGTGCTTTTTGCTGTTCCATGGGAAGGGAAGTTGGTGGTCGGAACTACCGATACTTTGGTGAAGAAACCAAAAATGGAGCCTAGACCTTTGGCCTCTGAAATTAATTTTATTCTGGAAACCGCCAGTAATTACTTAGTAAAACCACCCAAAAGATCCGATGTTTTGTCTGTCTTTGCAGGACTTAGGCCACTTGCAGCTCCAAAAGAGGGCAGTACCAAGACTAAGGAAATATCCAGAAGTCATAAGGTTATAGTCTCTAAGAGTAAACTGATAACCATAACTGGTGGCAAGTGGACTACTTTCAGAAAAATGGGAGAAGACACTGTGGATGCTCATTTTAAGAACAATAATCTGACTGCAATAGAAAGTACATCTGCTAGCAAACATTTGCATGGGTATAGCCTTAAGGAGGTTGATGGGCATTTGAAACTATATGGTAGCGATGCTTCATTTATTCTTGACTTACAGAAGCAAAATCCTGAATGGGCTGAGCGAATTCATGAGGATTACCCTTATACGGGAGCAGAGGTAGTATGGGCAGTTCGTGAGGAAATGGCCCAAAAGATTGAAGATTTTCTCTCCCGACGATGTAGAATTTTATTGCTTGACGCCAAAGCTTCGATGCAAATGGCACCCAAGGTGGCCGCAATCATGGCAAAAGAACTTGGGAATGATGATGAATGGATAACCGAAGAGTTAGAAGAATTTTATAAATTAGCCAGAAAGTATTTAATTAACATCTAAAACCCAATGAACCCAAATAATCAATACTTAATGGCCATGGACCAGGGAACGACCAGTTCAAGGGCTATAATTTTTAATAAAAAGGGGCAGATTGTAGCCACCGCACAAAAGGATTTTGAACAATTCTTTCCAAAATCTGGCTGGGTTGAACATGATCCTAAAGAAATATGGTCTTCACAAGCCTCGGTAGCCACTGAAGCCATCACTAAGGCCAATATCACTGCCAGTCAGGTTGCGGGAATTGGAATCACCAATCAAAGGGAGACCACCATTCTCTGGGACAGGAAAACTGGCGAGCCTGTTTTCAATGCCATTGTTTGGCAGGACAGGCGTACGGCAGCTTACTGTAATAAACTTAAAGAAGCCGGCCATTCAGAGATGGTTCAGAATAAAACTGGTTTGATCATTGATGCTTATTTTTCTGGTACCAAGATCAAATGGATTTTGGATAATGTAGAAGGAGCCAGGGAAAGGGCCGAGAAGGGAGAACTGTGTTTTGGTACAGTAGACAGTTGGCTGGTATGGAAAATGACAGCTGGTGAAACCCATATAACTGACATTACCAATGCCAGTAGGACGATGATTTTCAATATTCATGATAAACAATGGGACAAAGAGTTGCTTGAACTATTGGATATTCCTGCTGCCATTTTACCAGAGGTAAAATCAAGTAGTGAAGTTTATGGCAAAACTTCAGGCAATTTACTGTCAGCAAAAATTCCAATTGCAGGTATTGCTGGTGATCAACAGGCTGCTTTGTTTGGCCAGTTGTGTACAGAACCTGGAATGGCAAAAACCACTTATGGAACAGGATGTTTTTTGGTGATGAATACCGGAGATAAACCTGTCAAGTCCAACAATAAACTTTTAACGACCATCGCCTGGCAAATAGGAGATGAGGTCAACTATGCCTTGGAAGGAAGTGTGTTTATAGGAGGCGCAGGAATCCAGTGGCTCAGAGATGGCCTTGGAATATTTAATGATGCCAAAGACAGTGAAGGTATGGCTTTAGGTTTGAAAGACAATGGAGGCGTTTATTTTGTGCCAGCGCTTACAGGGCTGGGAGCTCCCTATTGGGATCAGGAAGCCAGAGGGGCCTTCTTTGGAATCACCCGTGGTACAACCAAGGCCCATATGGCCAGAGCAGGATTAGAAGCCATCGCTTTTCAGGTACATGATGTATTGAAAGCAATGGAAAAAGATGCTGGAGAAGAAACCACAGAATTAAGAGTAGATGGAGGTGCTACTGCCAATAATTTTTTGATGCAGTTTCAGGCAGATTTAAATCAATGTTCAATCAAACGGCCAGAAATAATTGAAACCACGGCATTAGGTGCTGCTTACCTTGCAGGCTTGGCAATAGGCTATTGGAAGGATATGGACGAAATTAGGAGCTTATGGAAAGCAGATGAATCTTTTGAACCCAAACAAGATGCAAAGGTGATGCAATCAACTTTAGACTATTGGCACAAAGCGGTAGGAAGGGCATTAAACTGGGTAAATGATTGATTATGAACGTTTATATAGCTGAATTTATCGGAACAGCTTTGCTTTTGGGCATGGGCTCAGGAGTAGTGGCAAATGTAGTATTAAACAAAACCAAAGGACAAAATTCAGGTTGGATGGTCATAACCACCGCTTGGGCTTTGGGTGTATTTATTGGAGTGGTAGTGGCTGGACCATATAGTGGAGCTCATCTTAATCCAGCCGTGAGTATAGGCCTTGCCATTGTGGGGGACTTTGCTTGGGGAATGGTGCCAGGCTATGTTATTGCCCAAATAGCTGGAGCCATGATGGGTGCAGGTGTTTCCTATGTGATTTACAAAGATCACTTTGATCTTACAGATGACCCAGGATTAAAGTTCGCTCCATTTGGTACTGCCCCAGCAATCAGAAGCTTGTCCTCGAATTTCACCTCTGAGGTGATTGGTACTTTTGTTTTAATACTTGTTATTCTATATTCTACCGGTCCTGTTATAGATGATGGGAAGGGGACTCCAATAGGTTTGGGTTCTATAGGTGCATTGCCTGTGGCTTTTTTAGTTTGGGTAATAGGTCTTTCCTTAGGGGGTACGACGGGATATGCAATCAATCCTGCAAGAGATCTAGGTCCCCGAATAATGCATCAGCTTCTTCCAATAAAAGGCAAGGGCTCATCAGACTGGAGTTACAGTTGGGTGCCAATTTTAGGCCCTATTGTAGGTGCAGCATTGGCAGCGGGACTGTTTTTGCTGTTGGGAACCAATGGGGTAAGTTGATCCGAATCAAAAAAATATTTTATATTGAGATAGCGAAGGCTATTTTTATAGAAACCGAGGATTGATTCCTCGGTTTTTTTATTTGAGGCCATGTTAAAGATTTGATTTACCATGGTAGGGTGAATTTTTTTCATTGCCCAGATTTTAAGTACTGAAACATTGTTAGGCAGCCTTGTCACTCTGAGGGGATTTATGACATAACCAAATGACCAAGCTGGTATTATTGTTTAACCCGGATTATGTAATAGGATTTCTCCGCCCTGACAATTGTCAGGGGTGAAGCCTGTCCCCTGTTTACGGGAAGTGTTGCAATCGAAAGAAAATCAGGCTGTTTGGATATTTTAGCAAGGCATCACCATAGTGAAATTATAAACAGGAACAGAGTGTCTGATTTTGAAGCGATTTCAGCACGTAATAGATTGTCTATTGCATATTTCGGGTTTAATAACTTCTTCCCAATATCTGGATTCTGTTGGAATCCAATTTGATAAAGATGAATAGCAGGATAGTAAATGACCACAATGATGAGCCACCATAACTAAAGAAAGGCAATGGGATACCCACCACTGGAAATAGTCCAATGGTCATGGCAATGTTTATGGTAAAGTGGAAAAACAACAGACTCACCACACAATAGCCGTAAATTCTAGAAAAGCGGGTTTTCTGTCTTTCCGCTAAAAAAACGAGCCTTAAGAGTAGGCTAACAAATAAAGCAATCATCACAAAACTACCGAACCAACCAAACTCTTCACCTAAAGTGCAGAAAATAAAATCCGTGTGTTGCTCAGGAACGAAGTCAAATTTTGTTTGTGTTCCCTCAAGATAGCCTTTACCAAATAGGCCTCCTGAGCCAATAGCAATTTTGGATTGGGTAACATTCCAGCCTACTCCCAAAGGATCTACATCAGGGTCAAACAATACCATAATTCGATTTTGTTGGTGATCAGGAAGCTTTTCTACCACATAGTCTAGGCTTAAGGCATAGACAACCATGATGCAACCCAAGAAAAAGAAGCTTAAGGCATTTTGCCAGGACTTTTTACTCATTGCTATAAAAATGAGAATGACAGCTCCTATGCTTCCAAATAAATAGTAGTTGTTTTCTATGGCCAAGGTAAGTATGGTCAATGCGGCCAAGGCTAGCCCTATAATATAATACCTTTGAGGCATGCCCTCCCTATAGAGCATTATAAAAAAGGCACTGTAAACCATAGCTGTTCCAGTATCTGGTTGTAGCAATATGAGTGCAATAGGCAATACAATAAGGCCTACCGCCTTCATTTGATCTTTGAGCTTGTTTAGGTCAAAACTTGGGTTTTCCATAAGCTTTGCCAATGCTAAGGCCGTGGCAAACTTGGTAAATTCTGCCGGTTGTAATCTGAAAGCCCCAATTTCGAACCAAGCCCTTTGGCCATTGATTTCCTTGCCAATAAACGGGGTTAAAAACAAAATAAGAACAAATATCGCGTACAGTACAAGGCTGAGGTTATGAAAAAGCCTGTAATCGGCGACCATAATGATAATGATCAGCAATATGGCGGTTCCTATCCATACCAACTGCTTTCCCGAGTTGATGGAGAAATCAAAAATGGAGGTGGCATTTTGTTCATCATAAACTGCCGCATAGATATTCAGCCAACCTATAAAAACAAGTGCGAAATATAGCCCTATGGTTACCCAGTCTATTTTATGAAAATTGGTATCTTTTTTTCTCACCTAATAAATAAAATCTCCTTTTAACACATATTCTTCCAATTCCGGCCTTTTGATTTCTCCCGTAAGGTATTTTTCTATCAAAAGACTCGCAGTACTTGCTGCAGCTCTTCCTCCCCATCCGGCATTCTCCACATATACCGCAATGGCTATTTTAGGATCTTCTTTAGGAGCGAAAGCAATAAATACTGAATGATCTTCACCAGCGGGGTTTTGTGCAGTACCTGTTTTACCGGCTATTACAATGTCTTTCATTATTGCCCTTGTGGCTGTACCGGATAAAGCCTCTACCATCGCATCTTGTATTAAATCAAAATGCTTGGGATCAATGCCTGAATCCCTTTTTTCTTTAAACCGATCTGGAATTCTGGAAGGGTCATCATTGATAGCTTTTATGAGGTGAGGGGTATAGAAATACCCTTTGTTGGCAAATATGGCAGCAAGATTTGCCATTTGTAATGGGGTAACCAACATCTCGCCCTGACCTATTGATAAGGAGTAAATAGTAGAATATTTCCATCTTCCTTTGCCATATATCTTGTCATAAAGTGCACTTGAAGGAATGGATCCGCCCTTTTCACCGTGCATGTCGACTCCTAATCGATTACTTAAGCCAAATTTTAAGACGGCCTCTCTCCATTTATCTAATCCGATTTGGGTGTCCGTATAGGTATTGGAAGATACTTCTCGGTTGATGACTTGCCTGAAAGCTTGATGATAATAAGGATTACAGGAGTTTCTGATCGCTCCAAAAAGGTTTACTGGGGAAGGGTGGTTATGACAATTAACCAAGGCCTTATTACAAACAAAAGTTGTGTTTGGAGTAAGGATTCCTTCCTGTAGGCCTATAAGCGACTGGACAATTTTAAAAATTGATCCAGGAGGATAAGTCGCCATAATGGGCCTGTTAAACAATGGTTTTTCAGGATCGTTATTTAAAACCGTATAACTCTCTCCAAATTTAGCACCAGTCAGTACATTGGGGTCATAAGTTGGTGCTGAAATGATGGTCAGTATTTCTCCGGTTTTGGGCTCAATGGCCACCACCGATCCACGTTTTCCGTCCATCAGGTGCTCACCATAAAGCTGCAGATTCAAATCAATAGTAGATTGGAGGTTCTCACCTGGCATAGATAGTGTATCGAGGTCTCCATTTTTAAAGGCCCCTTTTTCGATTCCTCGGACATTGACCAATTTGTATTTGACTCCTTTTTTACCACGTAACTCAGGCTCATAATAAGCTTCAATTCCACTATGGCCTACATAGTCGCCCTGAACATAGTAGCGGGTGCTGTCGCGTGAAAGTTGGGAACTGCTTATCTCTCCAATATAACCTAATGCATTGGCGGCGGAAGATCTGGGATAGGAGCGGACTGATCTCGTCATTACAAAGAGTCCTTTATAATCGATGAGAAAATCTTGCACCTTGGCAAACTCTTCCTTGGATATTTGTTTGATTAGAGGGTAAGGTTTTACCCAAGAGTAGTTTTTTGCAGCAGTGAAATTTTCTATTAAATAGTCTTTTTCTATGCCAAACAAATCGCAAAACCTGCTTGTGTCTTTAAGGCTAAAGTCTTTAGGAATAACCATCAGGTCAAAAACGGGATCGTTAAAAACCATTAGGGAGTTATTCCTGTCATAAACCAGGCCTCTATATGGGTGGTCTACCACCCTTTGTATGGCGTTCCGTTCTGCTTTTCTTAAATAACTGTCATCAGTAACCTGGATTAAGAACAATTTACCCAATAAAATCAAAGCAATTACCCCAATAGTAATGGCAACGACTAAAGATCTACCTGTATACATTTATGCTACCCTTTCTTTTTTGTAAAATATAGCTTGCACAATTGTTCCTAAAAGAAATGTGAAAGCCATGCTGCTCAATACTCTAATAACGAGTGGGAGATACAAATGCGTTCCTAAACTGTCAATATAAAAAAATATAAAATGATGTAAAAGGATAAGGGGAAGGCTATAAAATAAATACCAACCTAATCCCATGTTCAATAAGGTGGGAGGGACATTGTCATCATAGCCCCCTGTAGGCATAATGACCTTGATCCAGGTATTGCGAACAAAGGCCAGAAATACTGTACTTGCTGCATGAATCCCAAAGCTATCGTAAAACAGATCGATAAATAGGCCTAAGAAAAAACCAATCAATAATAATGGTATGGTAGGTACTTCATTGGGCAGACTCAAAAGAAAAAACACGTACAAAAAGCAAAAGGAGTAGCCAAACAAAACCAAATCCTTCAGGATAAATACCTGAATTAGAAAGTAAATGCAAAAGCTAAAGCTATACTTGAGTAATTTAACTGTTGTCATTGAGAGGGATTCACCATTACTGTTTCCAAACTGTCTATTTCTTCACGCAGATCATTTTTTACCAGATATACGAAATTGAGCTTGCTAAAATCTGCACCTAAGGTAATCGTAATGTCAAGGTAATTGGTCTCATTTCCTTGAGAGACTTCTTTGACCTTGCCTATTGGAATACCTTCGGGAAAGACTGCATTGTATCCAGAGGTCACAATTTCTTGTCCAGGCTCTACCATTACATGGCGAGGAACATAGAGCAATTTGGCTTCATTGGAATTGACGCCATCCCATTTGGTGGAGCCAAACACCTCGGTTTTTTTAATTTTTGATGAAATCAAAAGATCTGTATGCAATAATGAGATCACAGAAGAAAAATGATTACTTGTTCCTTTTACCCTGCCAATGATTCCTTGTTCATTGAACACGCCCATTCCTTCTACTACTCCATCCACACTTCCTTTGTCCAGGGTAATGTAATTCTGACTCAAATTGATAGAATTATTGATCACCCTGGCTGACCAGAAGTTGAAATTATTGCTAAGGGTACTGTCCAGATCGAAATAGGCAGAATCTACAACAGGAGTCATTTTATCCAGCCTATTAAGTAAGGATGCATTTTTTTCAGCCAAGGCTTTATTAGTAGAATAAAGCGTAAAATAAGAGACGAAGTTGTTTTTTGAAGACAACAATCGCCCTGTAAACTTATTGCTACTATTAAAAAAGACAGCTCCCTGTGGTGAATTATGTGTGAAAATAATCCCTAATGCAAGTAATTCCAGAATCAGAAAAAGAATAAATGCCCTTAGTCTATATAAAAATAGAAAGATTTGCTGCATTTTCCTTTTAAGTCATGAGAACGGTTCTGAATTGGTTGATATTTTTCAAGGCGTTTCCGGTGCCTCTAACCACTGCTCTAAGCGGATCTTCTGCAATGTGTATTGGCAACTTGGTCTTTTGATGCAATCTTTTGTCCAAGCCTTTTAGCAATGCACCTCCGCCTGTAAGGTGAATACCATTGTCATAGATATCCGCAGAAAGCTCCGGTGGAGCAATTTCAAGCGCTTTGAGAACAGCCTCTTCAATTTTGGAAACCGATTTGTCCAATGCAAAAGCAATTTCTGAATAAGAAACTTTAATGACCTTTGGAATACCTGTCATCAAATCTCTACCTCTAATTTCATAATCTTCCGGTGGATCATCAAGTTCAGTCAATGCTGAGCCAATGGCTATTTTTACTTTTTCAGCAGATCGCTCTCCAATAAGCAGGTTGTGTTGCCTACGCATATAATCCAGTATATCTTTGGTGAATGTATCACCTGCAACCCTTATAGATTGGTCTGCGACTATTCCTGAAAGTGCGATTAGTGCAATTTCAGTAGTTCCACCTCCAATATCCACTATCATAGATCCCATCGGTTTTTCTATATCTATACCTATACCTATAGCAGCAGCTATTGGTTCGTAGATCATGTATACTTCTTTGCCACCAGCATGTTCGGCAGAATCCCTAACGGCTCTCTTTTCCACTTCAGTAATGCCTGAAGGGATACAGATCACCATTCTATGTGATTGGGGAAACATGCCTTTGTTATGTCCGGGGATCATTTTGATCAATCCTCTGATCATTTGTTCAGCCGCATAAAAATCTGCAATCACTCCGTCCTTTAGAGGGCGAATTGTTTTGATGTTTTCATGGGTTTTCTCATGCATGTTCATGGCTTCGCGGCCAACAGCCAATACTTTATTGGTTGTTTTATCTATTGCGATTATGGATGGCTCATCCACAATTATTTTTTCTTTATGTATAATCAGCGTATTGGCTGTACCTAAGTCAATGGCGATGTCACTTGAGAAAAAGTCGAATAATCCCATTTTGATATGTTCTAAATTAAATGATTATTGTTTCTTTAAAATTAACACAATTAAATCCGTATGAATAATCAAGCCTAGCCCAGTATTCTAACTTCCCATGCTGCTTCTGAAGCGATCTTGCTAGAATTGACCCAAATATGCAATTGCTTTATTCGGGTTAATCAGGAAAATCGCGTTTATCTACCCTCTTAAACTGGTGGCGGCACCCAATCTCAATATAACCTAATTTTAGGTGGTTTCAATACTCATTTCATGTGCAATTACCGATTACATAAATAGGCTTTAATTTGTCGGCAATGTAAAAGGAATATTCTTGGAAATCGATGTTTTCTCCAGATGAATTATATAAATATTAATAAGGTAAATAAAGCGAGCAATATTATTGTTTAATGCTTAAAATGTCTGACGCCTGTCATCACCATACTCATACCATTGTCATCACAATAAGCAATGCTGTCTTTGTCCTTAATAGAACCTCCAGGTTGAACTACCGCAGATATTCCTTCGTTTCCTGCAATTTCCACACAATCAGGGAAAGGGAAAAATGCATCCGAAGCCATGACAGCACCTTTCAGATCAAAGCCGAAAGCTTTTGCTTTTTCTATTGCTTGTTTAAGTGCATCTACCCGGCTAGTTTGTCCTACTCCACTTGAGAAGAGTTGGTCATGATTGCTGAGGATAATGGTGTTTGATTTAGTATGTTTACAGATTTTCAATGCAAATACCAAAGCATCTTTTTCAGCTTCACTTGGAGACAGTTTGGTCACTACCTCAAATTGTTCTTTGGTTTCAGTTTTAAGATCCTTGTCCTGTTCTACGAAGCCATTCAATAGGGTCTTGACCTGCTTGGTACCTGTTAGGTTAATTTTTTGCTTTAAGAGGATTCTCTTTTTCTTTCCTTTAAGCAAGTCCAAAGCATCCTGATCAAAGTCTGGCGCAATCAGCACTTCAAAGAACAATCCATGCATGGCTTCAGCAGCAGCAAGGTCTACCTTTTTGTTGGTGATTAAAACACCCCCAAAAGCGGAGATAGTATCTGCTGCAAAGGCTTTGTCATAGGCATCCTTAACGGTTTCACCTAAAGCAACCCCACAGGCATTAGTATGTTTGAGGATTGCAAATGCTGTTTCTTTAGAGAACTCTGCGATTAAAGAAACCGCTGCATCTACATCTACCAGATTATTGAAAGACAATTCTTTTCCATTGAGTTGATCAAAGAGGTCTTCAATGTTTCCGTAAAAACGGGCATCCTGGTGTGGGTTTTCTCCATACCTTAAATCAGTGGCTTTTTCTTCACTGATTTTTAATGCAGGAATATTCTCTTCCCGATTAAAATAATTGAAAATATGAGTGTCGTAGTTGGAAGAAACTTTGAAAGCTTGAGCGGCGAAGTACCTACGGTCATTCAGGTTTAACGCTCCATTTTGACTTTTTAATTTTTCTTCTAGCTCACCATATTGCGCTTTAGAAGCGATAATGGTTACGTCTTTATAATTTTTAGCAGCAGCTCTGATCAAAGCAATTCCGCCAATGTCTATCTTCTCTATAATATCAACTTCAGAAGCACCTGAAGCAACAGTCTCCTCAAAAGGATAAAGGTCTACAATTACCAAATCTATAGCCGGAATACCATATTCACTTGCTTGGTTGATGTCACTTTCGTTTTCCCTTCTATGAAGAATGCCTCCGAAAACTTTGGGATGTAGCGTTTTTACTCGGCCTCCAAATATAGATGGGTAGCCAGTAAG
Source organism: Cyclobacterium amurskyense (assembly GCF_001050135.1). Taxonomy (GTDB): domain Bacteria; phylum Bacteroidota; class Bacteroidia; order Cytophagales; family Cyclobacteriaceae; genus Cyclobacterium; species Cyclobacterium amurskyense. The sequence continues at coordinate 2,834,821 of NZ_CP012040.1, forward strand.
TTCCTCCACTGGAACTACATCTGCTCCCAGTTCTTCGATAAATTTCTGAGTGCCACCTGTAGAATAGATGGTTACTCCCTGATTTTTTAATTGTTCAATGATGGGTTCCAGGTTGTCTTTATAATATACCGAGATAAGCGCAGATTGTATTTTTTTTTCAGCCATTACGATTGTAATTTATCACATTTAAATCTAAAGGAGAATTTTGATTGGGAATTGTCCTGTCAGATAGGGAATTGTTTGGTGTTTACTTTTGAATAGAACTTTACGAAGAGACAAAGTTAGGAAAATCAAGGCATTAAATCAGACTTTCAATGATTTTTGGATAGTATTTATGCTCTAGTACATGAACTTTCTCGGCGATTTGTTCAGGGCTGTCATTTTCGTCGATCCCTACAGCTGTTTGAAAGATGATTTTTCCCTCGTCATAATTTTCATTTACAAGGTGAATGGTGATGCCTGTTTCTTTGTCACCGGAAGCTTTTACAGCTCGGTGTACATGGTCTCCGTACATTCCTTTGCCCCCGTAATTTGGCAATAATGCAGGGTGAATATTAACCATCTTTTCCGGGAAGGCCGCGATCAGATTATCGGGAATTTGAAGCAAAAAACCTGCCAGTACTACAAAGTCTATCTCAAGATTTTTTAGGTAGGCTGTAAGTTCCCCACTTTCCAAAGCTACCTTAGAAAAAACATGGCTAGGAACACCTAGCTTTTTGGCTCTTTCCAGTACATATGCCCCTTTTTTGTTCGAAGCAATTAAAGAAATACGTGCTTTTGTAGATCCTAGGAAATGATTTACTATTTTTTCTGCATTTGAGCCGCTTCCCGAAGCGAGTATGGCTATGTTTTTCAATGTTTATATGTTTTAATCTTTTTGTGAAAATACTAAGTAATCCCTTTTGCTAGCTTATATGCGAATTCTTAAATCCAGATTATTTGCTTGGGAAGTGTAATACTACCTCCGGATGCATGGTGTAGAACCTGTATTGTTTACCATCATAAACTGGGAAACCGCTGGATTTATTATCTCCCATGATAGGGTTTTCTGAATATTTGGTCCAAGTCAATAAGTCTTTTGAAACAGCCATATTCATTGTCCAATCACTCCAGTCTTCTAGGGATGTGGCATGGTAGTAAGCATAATAATATCCTTTATGTTTGATGATTTTATTTACTGCCACGCCATATTTATCGTAAGCTTCTGGACCGATTTTGATCACAGGATCATCTTGCATATTTGTCCATATCTTTCTGTCTTTGGAGGTGGCAAGCCAAATACCAAGATCCCCTCTTTCGTAAAATAAATACCAAATTCCATCTTCTACCCAAACAGTAGGAGTCCCATAAGGACCATCACTTATTGGAGAGCCATCGACCTTCCTGATGTCTATATCGCCTTGATTTTCCCAGTGGATGCGGTCTGTGGAAGTTAACATCTTCGCAATGTCTCCTCTTCCTTCAGCAAACATATAATAAACCCCTTCATGCTTCCAGACCATCATGTCTTCTACCCAACTTTCGCTAAAAACAGGATTGCCTTCATACCTAGTCCATGCTATGCCATCTTCAGAAAAAGCATAGCCTAAATTTAGAAACCTATTTTCATCATATTTATCAAATCCTGTATACCACATGTGGTAACCATCCTCTTCTTTCATTATAAAACCTCTTTCCCTTATTCCACTGTCCCAGTCACCTTCTTCTGCTGCAGTGAAAATAGGATTGTCTGCTTGGGGAGTGAATTTTGTGATTTCATCGGGAAACAATTCTGGCTCTTCTGTTGCCGTATCATTTGCCTGCTGTTCTTTTCCTGAGCAGGAGAAAAGGAGGGTTTGAAGTATCAAGAGGACTAAAGCAATGGTATTGGTTTTCATGGTTAAAAGTGTTTTTTTTGAAATTTTATTAAAGGAAACCCATACTTAATATGCCTGTAAGCATAAGTAATTTGGATATGGTGCTCAATTCTGAGAAATGAGACTTGCGGTCGGCCTTGTAAATTTTCACCATAAAAGCGATGAAAAACAGACTAAGCCCACCAAAATATAGAAAGAGTAGTGGCTCATTTATTTTGAAAGTGACAAATAAAATCGATGCGACAAATAAAAAGGCAATTATAAATATTATGTTTTTGGTTTTCCTGAATCCCAAAACAATGGGCAAGGTCTTACAGCCGTGTTTACGGTCCCCATTACGGTCCTCAATATCCTTTAATATCTCCCTTATCAAATTGATGAAAAAGGCAAATATGGCATAGGTAATGATCAAAAGTTCCGATTTTTGATAATAAATACCCACTATCCATATGGCTAGGCCAGTTAGGGATGCAACTGTTAAGTTTCCAATAAAAGGCAGCCGTTTGAGGGTATTACTGTAAAGCCACAATAGAAAGGCAGCTACAAAGGTGATGGCACCAATTTTTGGATGGACCAATAGTCCAACTAAAATCCCGACAACATTCATTACTGTATGTAGGATCATCACCATCCGCCTTTTCATACCTTTTCCAATAACCACTGCCTTTGGCCTATTGACATAATCAATTTTCACATCATAGTAGTCATTAATCATGTAGCCTGAGGCTGTGAGTATAACTGTAGAAATGATTAAAAGATAGAGATGGTAATCCTTCAAAACGGGTAATCCTGCATTGGTGGTACCGACTAGAAAGAAGGCGGTCATCAATTGCGCAAAGGCAACCAATAGTAGGTTTTCCGGACGAATGATCTTTATAAACCCACCAAAAGTAAATACAGGAGAAGCCTTTGGATTTTTCATGGTACAAAAATAATTAGATTTAGGGCAATCTGGACATTATAATTTAATATAATACGTATTATTAATAATGTTAACCTTTTGTGAACCAACAATTAGGGTTTTTGAGTGTCCATAATGTCTTGGGAAATATTTCTATATATTTCTGCAAGTTGCTCATTATAACTGAGGTAATCGTGATGATTTTCCAAGGTATTGATATCTTCTCTTATAGCAGGTCCGGTTTGGGCTTCACTCGGCCCTAACTGTAGTGTTTTATTCATTTGCTCAATGATGAGCGGTTTTAGGATGTTGAAATCCAAGCCCTGTCGGTGCATGATCGATTCAGCTAAATACACCATATGGTTGGTGAAGTTCGCTGCAAATACCGCCGCCACATGGATGGACCTACGGTCCCTAGACTTAATCTCATAGCTAGGTGATTTGAGACTTTTGCATAGTTTTTTTAAGGTTTTTAAGGTTCCCTTGTCCTCAGCCTCCAATAGAAAAGGGACTTCCTCAAAAGACAAGTCTCTACTTTTGGTGAAACCTTGTAATGGGTAAAGTATGCCCGTATAATCTGCAGAACTATAAGACAATACATCCAAGGTCATGGTGCCGCTTGTATGGACAAGTATGCTTTGCTCTGGCAATAGAATGGCTTCTGCAATAGGGGCAATGGCTTGATCACTAACCGCAATAATGAACAGATTGGCCTTGCTTTCTGTGAAGTCCAAATGATCTTGAGCCTCAGTTGCATATAATCTGGAGGAAAGCTGCTGGGCTTTCTCAATGTCTCTTCCGTAAACTTCTAATATTTCATGCCCAGCATTCTCCAAAGCCGATGACAGATGCCAGGCTACGTTCCCTGTTCCGATAATCGCGATAGTCAACTTCATGTTCATAAATTTATAAAAAAATAACCCCTAATGTTACTTAGGGGTTAAAACTTAGAGATTTACTTTTTATTATTTTATTCCAGGCCTTTGGCTTTCATTTTTTGAAATTCATCAAACCTTCGGAAAATCGCTACTGAAAAACCTATCAACATAATGACAGTGCCAAGCCATAGAAGATTAATCATGGGTTTAACGGCGGCTTTCATTACTACATAATCTTTTTGATAGGTATTGACCTTAAATACAAATTTGTTTTCTTCAGGAACAATATTATCAACTTCCACTTTTATGCCCAAATCATGGTCAATGAAATCAACTTTACCAACCTGATTTCCTCGAATCAAGAATACTGGACTCAGTACTTTCTTTACATCGTAATCCATTATGGTTAACACTGCCTTCACCGCAATGTCTCCCTCCTCTAAGGGAATGCCATCTATTTCACTGACAACATCCGCACTCTCAAATTGAGTAACGAAGTCATTGATAAAGAACTGCTCTCCGGGAGCAGCATTGATAAATTGATCGTCATTCCACTCAGGCTCTTCGTAATCGTTTATCGCAGAAACGTGGGTGTAAAGATCTTTTGTTAAGTATTTCTTTGAATCGGGAGAGGAAATCAAGCCCATAGTTGGGTTTGGTTGAGACATGGGGTAGAGCGTGAATTTTAGATCATCCTCCTGAAAATACTCAACCTTGAAGTAGGAGTTTTCCTCTAGAACCAAATTAAGCGTGTCTCCTTTTTCAAAATATACTTTTTCATCTACTTTGACATCTTCCAGTGCCAAGGCTTCATTTATACCATCCAGTGATTCCATGGCGTCTGCTTTTACATAACCCGGTACACCTACTACCTTTTTGTACCTACCTCTATAGATTACATCGTAATCTTTCATTTGTAAAGGCTTGTTGATCCAAAGCAATACATTTTCTTTGTTCAGGTCATCTTCCCAATCCTTCTTGTAGGTAAGGCCTGACATGTTGATAGAGATGGTGTCTGAGTAACCTGAAGAAAACATAATACCTATTAGCATCATTCCTAAACCAATATGAGCCAGTGAGCCTCCTGCCAATTTAAAGGTTTTTTTCTTCAATAACTTTATCAGAATGCTGCTATTGGCTACAATGGTAAAAGCTCCGGAAAGGACGATTACGATATAGGTGACGTCATAAACTTTACCTACTGTAATGATTATGGCGGCCAATACCATTGAAATAATATATGGCGTCACCAAAGCATTTTTAAGGTCTTCTTTTGACATTTTGTTCCACCAGAAATACTGTCCCACACCAGTTAGTAGTGCCAGTGCGATCGCAAACCAAAGTTGGAATTTAGTGTAGAATCCGATTTGGTCAGCTGGAGGTGCTAAGTTGGATAGTCCGCCAAATATTTCTACCAACGCATTGTAGGCCGGGATGGAAGTAGGTACAATCACCTGAAAAGCCATCAAGGCTAGGGTGGTGGCACCTATGAAAATCCAAAATTCTCTGGAGTATATAGAGGCTTCCCTTTCCGATGTAGGAATATGCTTCCATTCTTTAATGGTAAGAAAAATGGCAATTGCCAAAAAGAACAACATGTAAATAAGTAGCTGCCCTGATAAGCCCAAATCAGTAAAAGAATGGACGGAAGAATCTCCTAATACCCCACTTCTTACCAAGAATGTAGCATACAATACCAGAATAAAGGAGCTAATGACCAGTATCATGGATGTTTTCAGTGCCGTGCTGCTTTTTTTGAAGGTGATCATGGTATGTATAGCTGCTACCATGATTAACCATGGCACGTATACCGCATTTTCAACTGGATCCCAATTCCAATAGCCGCCGAAATTCAAGGTCACATAAGCCCAATAGGCCCCCATTATGATTCCCATGCCTAAAATCATGGCAGAGAAGATGGCCCAAGGAAGAGCAGGTCTGATCCATTCGGAATACCTTTTCAGTGTCAGTCCAGCCATTAAAAAGGCAAAAGGAACAAGGGTAGAGGCATAGCCTAGAAAAAGAGTAGGCGGGTGAATAACCATCCAAATATTTTGCAATAAGGGGTTCAGGCCTGTGCCATCCTCTGGAACATATTCAGGGTTGATTTGAAATATTGGTGCTTCAGATACATCTCGGAGTAACATGAAAGGAGAACTACCGATTTTTAAATCACCTATTACAACGCCCAGAATCATGGAAACCAGAAATGCTTGAACAAGTGCAAATACCAGCATTACAGGGCCTTCCCAGAATTTATTGGTGTGAATAATAATTAAGCCTAATACCACATCCCAGAAAATCCAAAGGATGAAAGCCCCTTCCTGACCTTCCCAAAAGCTGGAGATCATGTAATGAACAGGTAGGCCTTTGGAAGAATGTGAGTAGGCGTAAAAATACTCAAATCTATGATTGTAAATGATTTCGAAGAGGCAAGCTGCTATTGAAACAGCAGCAAAACCATGAATGTAAAAAGTAATTCTGCTGAAATTTTTCCAGGAAGGTTTGTCCAACTCGCTAGCACGGGTGTAGTAGAAGTAGGAGACAGCTGAGACCAAGGCACTGACAAAAGCCAGAATTACCATGAAATGACCCAGATTACCCATAAAGGTATTCATCATTATAAGGTTCTTTTTGCGTGTATAATAAGACCAGAGGTATTCAGGATGCAGTAGGTTTTACATCCGTTTCCTGGTATTTTGAAGGGCACTTCATTAGAATTTTTTCAGCTACAAACATCTCATCAGTCTTATAAGTGCCTATGACCACAACCTGCTCTGATCTGGTAAAGTCAGCGGGAACGGGTTCATTGTAATATACTTGTTGTTCCGTACCGTCATTGTCTACCATTACAAAGATAAAAGAGGTCTTGTCTTCCCCTACTTCTATTCCTTCTACCTCACCATTAGCCCCTTTTTTAAGTTGGCCTACCACGTGAATGGCTTCTGTCTTTCCATTGATGGCCATTTTTTTGGCCGTAGAAAAGCTTTCGTAAGTACTGGCATCACCTATGGAAGTGATTATGATTACTATAGCTACTGCTATAATGCCCAAGCCTAATATATGTCCTCTTTTCATGATTTAATCGTTATATTTTTTTTCCAACCCACTAATCTTACGATCTGTTTGTATCACATAAACGAGAATACCCCCTAAAACAATTCCAATAATGCTGACTAATACGTAGATTTTTCCTTCGGAACGCATTTTGTCGGCCATTTCGACACCAGAATTCTGGTAATCCTCATCTGTAATGCCAATTTTATCCTGAGCTTTGGCTAAAAAGCTGATAAATAACAGGAAAATGATAATGAACTTTTTCATATTATTGATTGATCAATTTGTCTTCTAATTTTCTTTCCAAACGCCTTAACCTTACCCTTACCGTGGCTATCCAGGTGCCAAGGAGGGTCCATCCAATAATGGCCGGATAAAACACCGTTCTCAGATTACTGTCCATATCATAGGCGTTGAACCCAGGGTTGCCACCATTGCCGGGATGAAGGCTGTCTGTAAGCCTAGGGAGGATAAATATCAAGGGGATGAATACCGCAAAAGCGAAAATGCTGTAAACAGCACTGATTTTGGCTCTTTGGTAAACATCTGTAAGGGAGTTTCGAAGAACCAGGTAGGCGAAATACATTAGCAATCCTATGGCCGAAGCATTGAGCTTAGGGTCATTGGTCCAAAAATCACCCCAAGTAAACTTTGCCCAGACCATGCCTGTGGTTATGCCAATGACTCCAAAAAGTATGGCCCCATTGGTGAATTCAACGGCCATGTCATCGTCAGCAAGGCTCCCCGTTCTCAAATGTCTTACACCATATACTACAGCCACGACCAGCATAATTAACATCCCAAACCACATGGTCACATGAAAGAACAATCCTCTGATGGTTTCATTCAGAATGGGAAGTCTGGGAACATCAATCAATAAACCTGCAATTATGGTATAAGCCAGCAATAATATGGCTAATATTTTCCACCAATAAGCCTTCATATTCGATAGTGTTTTAGTGGGTCAAGTCCTTCCCATTGCTTTCATCCCTAGATAAATATCCTTGAATGCCTGCATATACAACTACAGTGGGTACAGGTGGGGGGATTATTTATGACCTCATTGAATCAACACGCAAAAATAGGGCATATTAAGTGATTTATTTACTTTTATCCCGTTTATTTGCTTACCGGTAAGTGTAAATGATATTACTGTTTTTAGTGCAGCTTTAAGAAAGCATATAAACTGCTTTTTCGAAGCATTAGAAAGGTTGCTTTTTTTAGTTAAAGTGTTGGATACTGATATTTAATTTGGTTTCGGAAATTTCTTTAAAAAGTGGAAATGATTGGTTTTCTTTCAGATAGTTTGACCCGTCTGTCCTCTAAAGGAAATACTTATGTCTGCAGAGCTGCATTGGGATGTACTGATCTAAATTTAGCGAAGGGTAACTTAGACCTAAAATGCCAAAAGTTCCCAACTTGCGTTCTATAGCCCAGCTTTCCCTCCATACAAATTGATAAATGAAAACCCCTCAATAGGAATGGGCTTGAGCCCATTTATAAAGGACAATATCATTTCATCTGGCTTTAGCCAAAATTTGGAGGGGAAATGGATGCCTCTAAAGCCCCAAAAATAAGGTTAATCGGTAAGTATTTTTAAAACCATCTTATAAGGGCCATTTAACGATTTCAGTAGCCTATCCTACAATTGAGACTGGAGAGAAAGAGCAATCCATTATAGGATAAAAGATTAAAGGCTTCTTCGCGCAAGTTTGATAGCTTTTTCTGGGCAAACCTGAACACATATACCACAGGCATAACACAAATCTGGGGCTTTTACATAGGCTTTTTTTGGTTTGAAAAATGTTTTTAATTTACCTTTGAAATTTAGCGTTAATCGATCTTCGGCAGTAATTGTACGAATTTCCAATACATCATAGGGACAAGCAGGGATACAATCTTCCTTATCACCACAATTACTAAGGTTGATAATGGGGACTAACTTCCCACTTGTTTCGTCGCATTTTGATTTGTCTTTATTCATATAAAGAGGAGTTTTCAGAAGTGCTATTCACCATAGATCTTGTTCTTTAAATGTAAAGCAACGTTCTTTTTTACAGGTTTTACCCTTTTTCAATTGTTAAAAGCAGCTTGTTACCTGTAGGATCATAGACACAATAGTATCCATTTTTTTCTTCAAATACAGTCACGTTATTTAAGGCCTCGCTTAGTTTTTCTTTGGTGCTATAGTTAAGTTGAAAATGAGCCATTCCAGCATGATCAGCTGGGGCCAATGGTTTTTCCATTCCATGCCAGGAATTCATCGCCAAACGGTGTTGGTAAGGACCTCCTGCACCCAAATCGGCAAACATAAATTCTGGAAAGTTATTAAATTGAGTAAAACCTAATTTTTTATAAAAAGCATTGGCTTTTTGAACATTGTTGGCGTAAAGGTGTAAATGGCCAATATAGGTATGCTTTGAAAGCGGTTTATCTAGATCTTTGTTCTCCAAATTTTCCAGTATCTTGTCTACTTCGAGGTAGACCGAAGCACCTCGGATGTTACCGGTAGCATCTTCAATTTTGATTCCTCCGTCACTTATCACTCTTTTGAACCTTTCAGGAGTTTCTAGGGTGAATTCCACGTTGATTCCATCTGGATCGTCTAAATACAGTGACTTTGACATAGTGTGATCTACAGGGGAGTAGGGATAGTTGTTGTCATGTAAACGATGCAACATTCTGGCAAATTCACCCATGTTTGGCGCATGAATAGCAAAGTGGTAAATCCCGCTATAGCCTTTTTTAAAAGGAGTCTTGGCAGTTTGGTGTACGACTACCAACGTCTTGGTTTCAGTGCCAAATTCAGCACTATTTTCAGTACTTTTCCTTAGTTTCATACCTACTATTTTGGTCCAAAAATTAGTAGACTTTTCCAGACTAGTATTGTTCAGGTGTATTGCTCCAAAAGAAGCAAATTCTTCTGAGGTTTTATTTATTTGATTTTTTATCGGATTGGCTTTAGCCAAGGTTGAAAATGTGTCCATATTTTTTCTAAAATCAAAGTGCCATTTCTTTTTAATTGATTCTTTTTGCTGCACAGTTCTAAGTATTTTGTTGGATCAATTGGGTTTATATTTTATTCCACTTAATCCCTTACGAATTTAAATCCCACTGAAATCATATTGGAGCGAAATGAAGTATTCCGGTCGTACCGATAGAATTTAAGGTCAATACTTTTCAATCCCCATTTCGCAATATGGGCTTGGGTGAAAATATCAGTATAGGAGACCCCAAACCCGAACTGATTGGCAGAGAATTCAGACAAATCATAGTCAGAAGTGTAAAATTCATTTGTTGACATTGCTCCTTCATAGGGATTAAAATAATCAGCAGCAGTTTGGTTATAAAATCTGTAAGATGGATATAAAGTAAACTTACTACTAACTTTGATTGGGATCTCGATACTGGCTGTATAGGAAGTAATTCCCCAGTTATCGAAATAATACCTGTAAAATGTTCTGAGTGCAAGCCTCTCATTTAAGTACCAATTAAGTCGCCCACCAATCGCCACTTTAAACCTATTGTCAGGAAGCCGCTCATTGGCGTCTGCCAATTGAAAATCATCTATAAATGAGTCTGCTACATCACTGAAGTAGACCCTTTGAAATGGAGTAGAGAGTAAGCCTTGCTGTTGTACAAAATCCAAGGCCATTGATCCTTGAACATTCTTGTGAAGGATTTGAGAAATTCCTAATCCCATCGAATAAGAATTTCGTCCTTTGGTAGCATATTCATTAAAAATAGGACTGTAATTAGGGTTGCCTGTAAGGGTATTGTTAGTAAATAAGTTGTTTGTTAAACCATTTTCTCCGCCCGAAAAAGGTCTTAATTCTATTGGGTAAATTGTAGTCCAGGAATCAAAAAACACATTCCCTTTTACACTAAGTTCTGTATTTTGCTCATTGAAGAGTTTGGTATAAGCGCCTCCTGCACCTATTGAAAAATAGTCATATTCATTGGCGAAGGATATGCTTGTAGACCAAATGGAATTGCGGTCGTCAGAACTATGGCTATAGCTACCTGTGAAATTTGTCCAAACATCACTTTTGGAAGCGCCAGAGGAGGCCTGAAAAGCATCTGCATTTCCGCCATCAAATGGATCTATATTACTGGATGAAGCAGAGGTATATGCAGATATTCCTGCGTCAATGGTTAAAATGTCATCATCGTTTAAAGGGATAGAAATTATAAATGAGGTAGTGAAATCGGTTAAAGCTTCGGTTCCAATGCCACCACTTACAGCGGCATTATCACCGTCCTGACTATAATAACTCGATAGAATATCGACTTCCGCGCTTTCTAATACCCGTTTTTTATATACCTGAGTAGTATCTTGAGCAAAACCTGCAAATGATGTTGTAACCAAGCAAAGGAGTATGATGTATTTTAAGGTATGCATATTTCTTGTTTAATTAATTACAGCCACATCCACCACCAGTTTTTCCACCGTTAGCACCAACTGCAGCTTCTCTGTATGAATGCATAGTGGTTACATTTCGGTCAAACTTCTTTTCAGAAAGCCCCATGTCCGGATCATTGATGTTTATTTTCTCATATCCTTTTACAACCATACAGCTATTTGAAAGACATGTGATGATGGAGAATATTAAAATTATTTTTTTCATAATTTATCGATGGCTATGTTATTCGATTTTGAAATGTTTCCCTTGTCATCTATAATGATGCATTCTATGTTGGGAAGTTGATTGATGCGGTCCAATCCTGCTTCTTTGCCCATTACAAATACTGAAGTAGCAAGGGCATCTGCGAGTTCTGCCTTTGGCGCAAAAACAGTTACACTAATTATTCCAGTTGAAGGATATCCTGTTCTTGGGTCAATAATGTGTGAATACCTTTTGCCGTTAAATTCAACATATTTCTCGTAGTCTCCTGAGGTGACAACAGCACCATTGCTGATTGGTAACAAAGCAAAAACCTTGTTCTTATTGAGTGGGTTGGTAATGGCCACTTTCCATTCGTTGCCATCTACTTGCTTGCCCCAGGAATTCATATCGCCCGAAGCATTGATAATGCCAGAAGTAACTCCTTTAGCTAAAAGTAATTTCTTTGCCATATCTGCTGCATAACCCTTCCCAATGGCCCCAAAACCTATTTTCATTCCCTTAATTTTGAGAAACACAGTAAGCTTTTCTTTGTCTAGCAAAATATTATTATAACCAACTTTGGTTACTGAAGCACGTATGTCTTCCTCTGAAGGCATTTTTCTCATACTGCCATCAAACTTCCAGATTTTATCCATTGAGGCATAAGTTATATCAAACGCGCCATCCGTCAATTTCGAAATCATCATGGCCCGCTCAATAAGGTTGAATAGTTCAGCCTCAACTTTGACTGGTTTGATTCCAGCGTATTTATTTATTTCTGAAGTTTGAGAATTTTCATCCCAGGAAGAGATTAATTTTTCTATTCTGTCGATTTCTTCTATTCCGCTTTCTATATAATTTTTTGCTGTAATATAATCTTCGGCAACGACCGTGATATCAAATCTGCTCCCCATTAATTTCAGGGTGCGTTTGTGAGCTTGTTGTGCCTGAGATGTAAATGACAGTGAAATTACAATGAGCGTAATAATGAGTCTCATTTTACTTGATAAAACTGTCCAATTCCTGAATATAAGCTTTTGGTGTGGTTTTCTTATAGCCCGTTTCTCCCAATAAGTTTCCTCTATTGTCCAGTACAACTACCAATGGGAAAACGCCATTTTTATCATAAATCTCAGCCAACTTTGCGTTGGCAGCAGCTTGTTTTTCCGGAAGAGCATTTTTCTTTTTACGAGGGAAATCGGCCTGAAACATAATGTAGTTGTCTTTAGCGTAGTTTATAAATGTTTCGGTACTCCAAATTTCCCGACTTAATTTAATGCAAGGCGCACACCAGTCCGATCCTTGGAATACCAAAATAATGGGCTTTTTTTCTTTAGTGGCCAATTCTTTCGCTTTTGAGAAATCAGTCTGCCAATCCTGAGCGAAGCCTGAACTAATACCGATAAATGCAATGATTAAAATGATGATGCTTTTTTTCATGGTCGGGCGAATTTATTTTACTGTTCTCAGAAGTCTTTAATTCATAAACGGGTCTACTAATCAAGGAAAAAGTGTTTTATCTCCGATTCGAAGGCATGGAAGAATAACTAACTAATTTAAGTCCATATTTTTAACGTAATTTTGATTAAAAAGGCAACAATATGACCAAAGTCATGGAATCACTTTGGATTATGGACTGGGATTGCCTGATTTCAAGTGAAAGGTGATTCCATCAGGCTTTAACCGAAATTTGAAGGGGAAATGGGCGATTAAAAACCACATCTGGCTTCGACAAGCTCAACCACCGGAATTCAGCTCCTTTCAATTACCGATAGGGGGTTATCGCTTGGGCTAAAGTCCAAAATCAGATACTCCCACACCATCCCCCAGCTGAAGCTGGGGGCCATTGATGATTGAGGATCAATTCGCTGGGGAATTTATTTTGCGAGAATGGGGGCTTTTTTTGTTCTTCCCCAAGCTACAAATAAAGCAATTGCCATAAATACCATATTCGCTCCTATACCTGAGAATTCTCCTCTTGAAGCATGAAAAATCGCTGCCAATACCATAACTACTGCAAGTCCGATTGCTGCCCATACCGTTAAAAATGGTTTGATACGAAGCAAGGCAGGAAGGATTAGACCTATACCGCCTAATAATTCACTAACACCAATAAACCTAACCAATCCTAAGGAAGTTGATGAAACCCATGGGAGTGATTCTGCCAATGCTTCAATAGGCTGTGTAGCTTTCATTAAGCCTGCCATTATAAACATAACTGCCAATAGTACTTGTGCAATCCAAAGAGAGATATGTATTGCTTTGTTGTTTTTTTGATTTGCCATTTTTTTAAATGTTTTTAATTGATAATGGCACAAAGTTGCGGCAAAGTGAATCGGTAAAAAATAAGATACCTTAAGAAAGGTATTTAATTCTCACTTTTTTTAGCCATTTTTCTTCTAATACCGCTTAAGTATTCCGGTGTAACCCCAATATAGGCAGCTATTAGTTTTAAAGGAAGTCTTTGCACCAATGTGGGATATGTTTCTGTAAAATCGATGTAGCGCTGTTCAGATGTCGCACTTAGTAGTCCCAGAATTCTTTTGTTGGATGCAATAAGGTTGTTCCGGAACTTATTGGCGATGTCTACCACCACCTCTTTATCAAAGGTATCAATATCTATAAAGTCTGATTTGGAAATTAAAAATATCTCGCAATCCTCAATCGTCTCAATAGAAACTGAGGAAGGTACCTGATTGGTAAAGCTATCCAAATCTGAAATCATCCAATTTTCGGGTGCAAACTGCATAATATGCTCTTTGCCGACATTGTCTACTGTGTAACTTTTTAAGCAACCTTTTTTTACCAAGTACCCATATTTAGCAATTTCTCCCTGTTTTAAAAGGATTTCACCTTTCTTGTAAGTTTTTAAGGTGTTGATTTTTATGCTTTTCATCTTAAATTAGGTTGGTCAATTGTTAGGCTTAAATTAAGTCTTTTGGCTAAAGAAATGAAAATTTTCTTTTCTGTTTGTGTTAGCCTTCAGGACGAATTTATCAATTTGTTTTTTGATCTTTTTACAAATCGGATTTTTGTTTATTGGAGGTATGGACAAATTTATCTAATTTGACTGATTAGATATCCCTGATAATACGTTTCCTGTTTATGTCAATAGTCATTTACGTCCAACGCGGGTATATAGGGTGATTTTAATAGGTTATAGCTTTTGTAGTAATGAAAAATTTTATTACCAATCACATGAAAAAAGTATGGACTTTGGTTATAGTTGTCCTCATCCAGTGTTATGCATATTCTCAGGTAGGGCTGGGAATTGCTGCAATTGATGGATTAAACGATCTTCAGATGGTTTTTGAGCCTGGGCTGAAGGTGGGGGGCTTGACAGTAAGCAAAACATTCCAGCCTTCGTTTGTGGTTACGGAAAAAGGAACATTATTGGTGTTTTGTCAGGGTCGACTATTTGATGGTGAAGACAATGAACCCAAAGTGATTCTCATGAACAAAAGTTATGATTTTGGAAAGTCATGGGAAGGAGTGGAAGTGATTTCTTCACCAATGAACTTTTTTGCCATATCTCCCTATTCCGCAAGTATAGGAGGAGAAGAAAAAATTTCTTTCCTAACCTGTGTTGGATTAAAGGTAACAAAAGAGTTTTATAAGGATGATTTTTCCAAATTAAAGGAAGCTACTGGTATTGATATCGAGGACATAGGAAAGGATAAAGCTTCTGTATTGGTCAAGTATACCTCTTTGGATGATGGTAAATCTTGGACAATGGAGTATCTCAAAGGAGACAATACACCACTTTTTAAAGAATACAATGGGTACATTCCTATTTTTATGAATACAATTGGACAAGTTCATCAAATACCAAAGGGTCCAAACAAGGGGAGGATGATCATTGCTGCTCCAATTTACTCAGTACCTTCTGGGAAAGAAGTCACAAATAATTTTAGGGATTATAAATGTTCAGGTTCAGGAATTATTTATAGCGATGATTTTGGAGAAACATGGAAAATGGATGGGATGATCACTGATTATCTAGCGAATGAGGCTTCTGCAGTTTCTATAAAGGAAGGAAATGAAATCCTTATGGTTCGGAGAATAAATAATTTTGAAAATTACAAGGAATATAATTCTGTAGAAAAGATGAGTTTAGGGCGAAATCAGCGAATAGCCAATCTAAGTGGCGATGGTGGGAAATCCTGGTCGGATCCATTTTTAATTGACATTAGCGAAATAGCCTGTCATGGAACTTTGACAAGAAGGAATAATCGATTGTATTTTTCAATTCCGCTCGGACTTCAGGATAATAATCAACAGAAAATAGATTGGGATGATGACCGTATCAGAGGTGCGGTATTTTACAGTGATGATGAGGGGATTACTTGGAAATCAAAGGTTATTGAACCTTCCTATTTTTCTTACAGCACCTTAGGGAAATTAAACAATACATCAATGATTACTTTCTTCAGTCGTGGAGGTCATGGTAGATTAGGTATCGGATATAGGGTTTTCTCGGATGAATGGCTGGAAAATTAATGATGGATAAACCCATTAAATAAAAAGGTATCTCATATTACGTGTTGAAACCACTTTAAAATAACTAGAATTTCTTGCGAATACCCCTCTTCTTGATAAATCGGGAAAAGCTATACGAACCCTTTTACTTAATAGGGGTTATAAAGATTGAACCTATTATGAGGATAATTATTTTTTAGAAAGTGAATCTCTCTCTAGTGGGCTTCAGCCAAAATTCAAATAACAAAGGGGTTATTAGTAAGAATGCATTTACCTATGACATAGATAGGTTTGGTCACCGGGCTTATTGAGGGTATAGTTTTAACGTATTGCTTCGTCAACCGATTTACTGTCCACAAACTGCTCAAAACTGATAATTTTGCCATTGTTTAGTTTCCATATATGGGCAACCCGTGCTCCAAAATACTTGTTTGTTTTTTTATAAGTACCTGAATAGGTGCCATAAGCAACTACTTTGTCTTCATTTGCAATATAATCTTCGGGTGAAAATTTATAATCGATCCACTCGCTACCCAAGCGCTTAAAAACATTTTCAGTAACACGCTCTAAACCAATATAAGTTCCTGCATACGGAAAGCCTTTAGCTTCTGTCCAACTGATATTTTCGGCTACATATTTGGCTAAATTCTTACCGTTCTCTTCTGAAGTTTTGCCTTCATAGGTACTTTTTATTATTTCTAAATTTGTCATAACTTCTTGTTTAATACATCAACTTGACAATACTTTTAGTATTGTCAAGTTGATAATTATTGTGGATTTTACCATTTCATTTCTCCTGTGTTCACTTTTGCTCCTAGTATTAAAGCTGTTTCAAAAGTTAAATTTGGATATTTTGCTTTTATAGTTGCTATTAACGCTTCAGAAGTTTTATTGCTTTTCAAAGCCTCTTCATAAAATTGAATGTAATTTTTAGTGTGGTTTACAGCATCAATAATGAAATCTGAACTCGTATTTGCGTGTGCAGGGATTACTATTTCAGGTTTTAATTCGCTGATCGTATTTAAGATTGAGATCCAATTGTTACGTACCTCTGTAGTTTGTGCATCTGCCATCCACGCATTAAATGTTGTACCAAAAACATTAATACCTCCTAAAGCTGTTCTTATTGAAGGAATCCATACAAAAGTTCTTTTTGGGAAATTGTCTAGCCCAATGATTTCCAATTTTTCTCCTTCTAAATCAATAGAATTTCCTTTAAGAACCTGAGGTAAAACAACATTAGATGTAATTTTATCTCCTAATCTTTCGCCCCAAATTTCCAATTTTTTTTGAGCTGTTGCTTTTATATGCTCCACAGTTGAAGGTGAAGCATAAGCTGTAACTTCTGGGAAATATTTTTTGAATACTTCTAATCCGAAATAAAAATCAGGATCTCCATGGGAAACATATATTGTAGTCAATTTTTTTCCAGAGTTTATTATTTCTTGTGCAACTTTTTCGGCATCTGCCAATGTAAATTGAGTGTCAATTAATACTGCATCATGCATGCCCGAAATTATTACTGATGCAACACCAAAACTATTTTCTGAGGCGTTGTAAACTTGAAATTTAAATTTGCTTGTTTCTATTGTTTTGAAATTTTGAGCTTGTGCTTCCATTTTGAATAAAATTAAAATTGTTAATAATACTGTTGAAATAATCGATCTCATTTTTGCTTGTTTTAAATTATGTTACAAAGATGCGATACCACCTGTCTCAAAACATTGAACAAGTTCAATAAGTGAATTTTCAACTATTTTTTAATAGCAATTTTTCGTCTAATTTTACTCAAAAACTCATGACTTATGCCCAAGTAAGCTGCTATTTGAACATTGGTTAATCGTTGAAAGAGCTTAGGATATTTTTCTATAAAGTCAATGTACCTTTGGTTTGCTGTTTTACTCAAATTATCAATCATTCTTCTTTGCAACGCGATATGCGTTTTTTGAGTCATTATTCTGAATAATTTTTCAATCTTAGGAATGTTATTAAAAGCAAATTCTTTATCTTTTTTTGAAATTAATAATACTTCACTATCTTCTAAGGCTTGAATATAAAGTTGTGAAGGCTTTTCATTAGTGAAACTGTCAATATCTGCAATCCACCAATTTTCTTGAGCAAAATAGAGTACTTGTTCAAAACCATTATTGTCTATGTGATATACTCTGAAGAGTCCTTTGGTAACAAATCCTTCAAACTTGCAAACCTCTCCTTCTCGCAAAAGGAAATGTTTTTTTAGGACCTTTTTATTGTGAAATAAGTCGCAAAAATTTTCTATCTCTTTGTTTGAAAGAATAATATGGTTTAATATGTTTTGTTTTAGTATGGCTGTCATATTCGAGGAGCTTCTAAATTTTGCCCAATAGTTAGTGGAAAATCCTTTTTGTGCTTTTTTATATTTTTCTTAATTCGATTTTACCTACCATTGCTAATTCCCATAATTGAGATTTGAGTTTTGAAAAATTTTCATTGTCGAGAGTACTTTTGTTAAGTAAGTGTAATTGAATGAACCCATGCCACCATATGCCAAAAGAATCTTCGAAATCGATCTTTCTATGGCTTCGATTAATAAGGTTTTTGCTTTAAGAAACCCTTCTTTCCAGTTTTTCTAATTGCCTTCCATTAACAAGGTAATCAGTTTACCTAATATGCTTTCTGTCTCGTTTATTTTATATTAATGTTTTAGAATAAGAGTATAGTCCATCCAAGCTATTAGCCTCTCTACTTAGCTTACATTCTTTACTTAAATCAAGGGTTTTGGAGAAGGCAAAAATCCTTGATCAAATAAAATTTTTATTTATTTAATATATCTTCAGTTTTAATTCAAATTATAAGTATCCTTTTTTAACCTATACAGGTGAATATTTGGGCTAGAACATAATCGAGTTATTCTATTGCGATTCCCAGATGAGGTTAGGAGCAATTGAAATTGGTGAATTTACTCAATTGGATAATTTAGTCATTAACCCTTTCTTTTGAAATACCGTAATCATTTAATTAAAATACCACCTCAATAAGAACGAGTTTCAGCCTTTTTATAAAGGGGGTACCCCATATCACCCGGCTTTAGCCAAAATTTGGAGAGAAAATGGGTCATTAAATACCACTTCTGGAAACCTATGGCCCCGACAGACTCAACCACCGAATCTCGATAGGACTAGCTCCTAGCTCCTCCAAAGATAAGGGAAAAGCAGGTAGGAGGTGGCCAGAACAATTGCATTGATGGCCATTAAGGTGATGATCTTTTCTGCGCTTATGCCCCTGTCCAATCCATCGATTGCGCTTTTGGAAACCTGAATGGTCATCAGTAGAATTGGGATCATTACGGGGAAGCTTAAAATGGCCATCAAGGTGCCATTATTGCCTGCCTTGGAGGCAATGGCTGATACCATGGTCAGCGCTGCGGAAAAACCAATGGCTCCTAGCAAAAGGTTCAAAAGAAACAATGGATGGTCAGCTACGGGATTACCGAAAACAACGCTAAAAACCAAATAACCCAATAGGGCCAATACAAGAGTGAGTGCAGTATTGTAAATGGTTTTGGACAAAATGATTGCTTGAGGTGATGCAATCATAAAATAATAGAGTTGCCTTCCCTGGTGTTCTTGCACAAAACTTTTAGCTACAGCATTGACTGCCGAAAAAAGTATAATGATCCAATAAAGGGAGTTCCAAAAAGGGACTTGTAATTCACCTTGACCAGCCCCAATACTGAGGTAAGCAATAAATACTGCGCTGGTGACATATAGGAGTATACCATTGATGGCGTACTTTTGTCGCCACTCCAATAAGGCCTCTTTTTTTATCAACAAAGCTATTTCCTTCCACATATTATTCGCAAATATAGGCACCTAATCAGAATAACTTCCCCGTCTAGTTATAATTTTATTGATTGTTACTGGTCTGTTTGCTATTTTACAGGGTTATATAAAGTATATAAAAATATTAACTATTGAATTTACAACCCATTTGAAACCGAAAAAACGGAATCAATACAATTTTATTTTATCATGAGTTTTGAAAACGACAGGAGAAAATTTATAGGAAAAATGGCCTTAGGAACTTTGGCGGGACTTACCCCCTGG
Organism: Cyclobacterium amurskyense; assembly: GCF_001050135.1. Lineage (GTDB taxonomy): Bacteria > Bacteroidota > Bacteroidia > Cytophagales > Cyclobacteriaceae > Cyclobacterium > Cyclobacterium amurskyense. The sequence goes on from NZ_CP012040.1 coordinate 2,854,684, forward strand.
AATAGTCTATTGGCAAATACGCCAATAGAGGCAAAGGCTATGCAAAAGGCTTTTGTACCTGTAATGCTGACCCCTTATAAAGCAGATATGTCTGTAGATTATAAAGGGCTAAAAAAACTAACAGATTACTATCTTGAATCTGGAGCACGTGGATTATTTGCCAATTGCCTGAGTAGTGAGATGTATGACTTGAGTCCGGAGGAAAGGCTGAAAGTGACCAAGACTGTAGTAAAGAAAGTCAATGGGGAATTCCCTGTTGTAGCTACAGGATCTTTTGGGAATACTGCCCAAGAAAAAGCAGATTTCACCAAAAAGATAGCTGATACTGGCGTTGACGCAGTTATTATGATTACTTCTCACTTTGCAGAAAAAGGCGAATCTGATGCTGTTGTGATCAAAAATCTGGAAGAATACCTGTCTCTGACTGGAGATATTCCATTAGGAACTTACGAATGTCCTACCCCTTATAAAAGAATACTTTCTCAAAAGGTTCTTAAGTTTTTATTGGATTCTGACAGGTTGGTGTACCATAAGGATACCTCTGAAGATATAGACAATATTAAAGAAAAACTTAAAACGGCTAAAGGTACTAAAATGGGCTTTTACAATGCCCACATGGGTAGTGCTGTAGCCTCTCTTCGAAATGGAGGTGCTGGATTGTCTCCAATTGCAGGTAATTATTATCCAGAAGTAATCGCTTGGATTTGTGACAATGCAGGTGATTCTGGAAAGAAAGAACAGGTAGATTGGTTACAAGACAAGGTAAGAGACATGGAAAGAAGGATTACCGCCAATTATATGCTTTCCTCTAGGTATTACCTTAACAAAGAAGGCTTGGGTTTGGAAATTGTAAGCCGTAGGGCTAAAAATCCACTTACCGCAGATCAGCAAGCAGTTGTTGACAAATGTTATGCTGAAGTGCAAGGGTGGAAACAGAAATTATCCATATAATAATCTCTTTTAATAATAAAAAGGGGCTTCTTGTTTTAAAGAAGCCCCTTTTTATTTCCTTATGTTTTAGCTCAAAACTGATATTGATTAATCAATGGTATCAAACCCCAGATAAGGAACCAATACTTTTGGCATTTTAATGCCTTCTGCAGTTTGGTTGTTTTCCAAAATAGCAGCCATGATTCTTGGTAGGGCCAAGGCACTTCCATTCAAGGTGTGTGCTAAAACGGTTTTCTTGTCTTTGTTCTTAAAACGCAATTTCAATCGATTGGATTGGTAGGTTTCGAAGTTACTAACTGAACTTACTTCCAGCCATCTTTCTTGGGCAGCTGAATAAACTTCCATATCAAATGTAAGTGCAGAAGTGAAGCCCATGTCTCCTCCACAAAGCCTTAATACCCTGTAGGGCAATTCAAGCTTTTGTAACAAGCCCTGAACATGTAAGCTCATTTCATCTAAGGTTTTGTAGGAATTATCAGGATGCGTTACCTGTACAATTTCCACCTTGTCAAATTGATGTAATCGGTTCAATCCCCTTACATGAGCTCCCCAACTACCGGCTTCCCGTCTAAAACAAGGTGTGTAGCCTGTATTCTTTTTGGGTAATTCATCTTCTTGTAGGATGACATCTCGGTACATATTTGTGATAGGGACTTCAGCGGTAGGTATCAGGTAAAGTCCATCTTCTCCAGCGAAGTACATTTGTCCTTCCTTGTCAGGAAGTTGCCCTGTAGCGTAGCCGCTTTCTTCATTGATCAATATGGGTGGCTGTACTTCTGTATAACCCGCTTTGGCTGCCTCGTCCAGGAAAAAGTTGATCAAAGCCCTTTGCATTTTGGCTCCTTTGCCCTTATAAACAGGAAAACCTGCCCCGGCAATTTTCACTCCCAGTTCAAAATCAACGATATCGTATTTCTTAATCAATTCCCAATGAGGGCTTTTGTTCTCTGCTTCCAATTGAGGAATTTCTCCCTTTTCTAAAACAATCTCATTGTCTTCTGAAGACTTGCCAGCCGGGACAGAGGCATGCGGAATATTTGGTATTGTGTAGAGAATTTGGGTTAGCTCTGTTTCTGTCTGCGTATAGCTGTCTTCCAAAGATTTTACTTGCGTTTTTATCTCAGTAGTTCTCAGTTTCACCTTTTCTGCCTCTTCCTTATTGCCAGCCTTCATCAATTGGCCGATTTGCTTCGAAATTGTATTTGATTCAGCCTGAAGAGTATCTCTGTCTAGCTGAATTTGTTTTCTGAGGTCTTCTAGCCTTATTACATTTCCGAGCAATTCTTCAGGATTTTCAAAATTCCTGGCGCGAAGCCTTTCGCAGGCATGCGCAAAGTTTGCTCTTATTTCATTTACCTGAAGCATATTGTTGTTGTACTTTGATTCCCGTAATTAAATTTCAGGTTGCAAAGATAAGGAATAAGTTCTGAGTAAAGTGGGCAATTGACTGATAATTTGGATTAACGGATTGGCAAAACAGGCCTAAATGCCTATCTTCAACCTTGAATTTTCAACAACCGAAAAATTGACTATGAAATCAAGTTTTATTGCAATTTTGTTTTGTTTTTTCGCTGTTTCAATAGTTGAAGCCCAGGAAAGACCATTAAGAATCATTATGATAGGTGCCCATCCTGATGATTGCGATATAAAAAGTGGTGGTACAGCTTCACTTTTTGTGGAGATGGGTCACAAGGTGAAATTTGTCTCTGTTACCAATGGTGATGCTGGACATATGGAAGAAGGTGGAGGTATGCTTGCAAAAAGACGCATAGCTGAAACCCAGGAAGTAGCCAGAAGACTTGGGGTTGCTTATGATGTATTGGATAACCATGATGGAGAATTGTTGCCTACATTAGAGATAAGGCTTCAGATCATCAGGAAGATAAGGGAATGGGACGCGGATGTGGTCATTGCGCCAAGACCAAATGACTACCATCCTGATCATCGCTATACCGGGGTGCTGGTACAAGATGCTGCCTATATGGTAGGTGTTCCTAATGTGGCTCCAGATACACCGCCGCTTAGTAAAAACCCTGTATTTTTGTACTTTCAGGATCATTTTCAAAAACCAAACCCATTTGAACCTCATGTAGCGATCGATATTACCCCTGTAATCGACAAGAAAATTCATGGCTTGGATGCGCATGTTTCTCAGTTTTATGAGTGGTTGCCATGGATAGCAGGTTATGCTGACGAGGTGCCTGAAGGTAAAGAGGAAAGAATAGCTTGGTTAAAAGAAAAAAGAGGAGGAGGAATAAATGATGAAGTGCGGAAGAGCCTAGAGAAATGGTATGGACCTGCTAAGGCGGCAAAAGCCCAGTACGCAGAGGCCTTCGAAGTTTGTGAATATGGTTCTCAGCCATCAGACGAAGAGTTGAAGCGACTGTTTCCTATGTTGGGTAAATGATATTAAAATAAGGGTATTAACTAATTAGAAAATTTCATAGTAAATGAAGGGGAAAAATGTTTTGGTCACCGGTGGGGCAAGCGGAATAGGATTGGCAATAGTAGAAAAATTCGCGGCCGAAGGTGCCACAGTCTATGTGTTAGATTTTAATCAGGAAAATGGACAAGAAATTACGGAAAAACTTAAGGCTGAAAACCATGATGTGATTTTTAAGCAAACTGATGTTTCTAATCAGGCTCAAGTAAATGAAGTAATAGGAGGGATATCCGGTGAAATAGATGTGTTGATCAACAATGCAGGAGTCTCTCATATTGGAAACCTTGAATCTACGGAAGGGGCTGATTTGGACCGTTTGTTTGCAGTAAATATAAAAGGTGTATTCCACTGTTCAAAAGCTGTGATCGGAAGAATGAAAGCCAACGGTGGTGGAGTCATTATCAATATGGCCTCTATTGCGGCTACAGTGGGTATTCCTGATCGTTTTGCTTATTCCATGAGCAAGGGAGCAGTACTCAACATGACACTTACCATTGCCAGGGATTATGTCAAGGACAATATTCGTTGCAATGCGATCTCACCAGCGCGAGTGCATACTCCATTTGTAGACAATTATATTTCCAAAACCTATCCGGGAAAAGAAAAAGAAATGTTTGAACTATTGTCGGCAACTCAACCTATTGGAAGAATGGCGGCGCCAGAAGAAATAGCCAGCATGGCTTTTTTCCTTGCTTCTGATGAGGCCAAATTTTTGACTGGGGCTGATTATTTGGTTGACGGAGGGTTTTCTAATTTAAAAATGTAATTACTTTAAACTATAATTAAAAAATGAAACTAATAAGATTTGGAAATGTAGGGCAGGAAAAGCCTGGAGTTATAACCGCAGAAGGTAAAAAAATTGATTGTTCGGCTTTTGGTTCAGACTGGACTGCCGATTTTTTAGGTGATGAAAGTAACCTGACAAAATTAGCGACCTGGCTGGAAGCAAATGTAGCAAGTTGCCCCGAAATCCCTTCTGATGCAAGATTAGGTTCTCCAGTTCCTTTTCCATCCAAAATTATTTGTGTAGGGTTGAACTATTCTTTACACGCAAAAGAAAGTGGGATGGCTGTTCCTGAGCAGCCTGTTTTATTTATGAAAGCAACCTCCGCGCTTTCAGGACCTTTCGATCCAATTGTGATTCCAAAGAATTCCCAAGCCACGGATTGGGAAGTGGAGTTGGCGATAGTAATAGGCAAAAAAGCTACTTATGTATCGGAAGAAGATGCCATGGATCATGTGTTTGGCTATGTAGTTCACAATGATGTAAGTGAGAGAGATTTTCAGTTAAGGCATGGTGGACAGTGGGTAAAAGGTAAAAGTGCTGATTCATTTGCTCCACTAGGACCTAACTTGGTGACCAAAGATGAAATCGCTGACCCTCACAATTTGAGATTATGGCTTAAGGTAAATGATGAAATGTTGCAAGACAGCAATACTTCTGATTTGGTATTTAATATTCCTCAGCTAGTGAGTCATATCAGTCAATACATGAGTTTATTACCTGGTGATGTTATCAGTACTGGTACACCAGCAGGAGTAGGAATGGGATTGAAACCACCAAGGTACTTGAAAGCAGGTGATGTTGTAGAACTAGGTATTGACGGTTTAGGTGTTTCTAGGCAAGTTGCTGAAGATTACAAAGGCTAAAAAGTAAACTTATAATATTTATTGAATGAAACGGGCAGAAATTTATCTGTCCGTTTTTTTTATTCTTCTACAGTGTCCAAATACACTTTCAAATGTATGCTCATTTTTTCCCTAAAGGATTTGGGAGTTCCCTTTTGAAGATCTACGAGTAGGTCTCTGTGTGTGACGGCATTCTTGACCTCAGATTTGCTGATGATTTGTCCGCTGTGAACAAGGTTGAATATGGGTAGAAGCATTTTCTGAAACCTCAAAAGTGTTTGATTTCCTGAGATCTCATACAGCATGGAATGAAACTCTACATCATACCTGTTTTTTAGAAACCTGTCTTTTGTTTGCTCTTCTTTTTTTACAAGCTGCTCAAGTTTTTCCAGGTTGGCTTTAGATTTTCTCATAAAAAGAAAATCTGTAATCCCCATTTCCAAAACCAATCGCAACTCAAAAATATCTTGAAGTGTGGCACTGTCCAATAGCATTGGGTTCAACACCCGTTCAAAGCTACCTAAAATATCGGGTTGGGTTAAAATGATTCCCCTATTCCTTTTGGACTCTATTAAACCCAGGGTTCTAAGTCTGGAAAGTGCCTCTCTTAAAGCTGTCCTGCTAACACCCATTGACAATGCCAATTCCGATTCCTTTGGAATGGCATCACCAGGCTGGAGATTGGCTTCTGCGAAGTATTCTCTAAGGTTTTGCTCAACCCTGTCTACCAAAGATAGGTTGGTGTCCAAAACCGGTTTTGGCTTGACATTGAATTTACTCACGGATGCTTTTTGGTTTATTTATTCTTGCAAATATAATAAGTATTATTAAACCTGTCCTGCAAATGGGTGTTGACCCCTTGTCCTAAATACCATAATATTCCATAAATATGCCTTTTAACTCTCCTAATGGCTAATTGTGAAGAAGATTGCTTTGGGGATTTAAAATAAAAATTGATTTTCCTTAATAAATAATACATAAATAACTGTAAGAATGTAGCTTTTTTGCCAATTTGAGGCTAATTGTTGTTGGTTTAGACCTATAGGTTCTTCAATTTACAATTCAATATTAATGGTTTTAATTGATGATTTAATTTAATATTTCTTATTAATTTTAAAAATATTATGGCATTAGTTTGAATTTTAGTTTTATTAAGGAGCTTAAATTGCCAAAAAATTGCTTCTGGTTTATAATTTTTGAATGGTTTGAAAGTGATTGTTTAAGGTTAAGCATGAATTGAATTTTCTTGGTATTTTATTTGGTTTCATTTATTCTAATTTTCTATGAAAGTGTAAAGTTTTGTGTAGTTCCATTAATTAAAATTAAATACTTTGAATGAAAATGATCCCGACTTTCCAAATTTGATTTGGGGTAGAAAAAAAGCATTACAATTTTTAAACTTTTAGATGACCGGATTTTGAGGGCTGGATTTATTGATTATATTTGAATAAATAATACATATTATAATTTAACTTTAATCCCTATAAATAAGTCATTTGTAGGGGGGAATCATTGGTACATAGTATAAATAGGACAAATATGATCGAGAAACTCTACGCACAATGGTGGCAATCCGTTTTTATGGTGTTGCTGCTAGTATCCTTCTCAACAGAGAAGTCATGGGCACAGTCAAAAGATGTAACGGGGACAGTATATTCCAAAGAAGATGGAAGTACTATTCCTGGTGTTAACATTATAAACCTGGGCACGGCAACGGGGACTGTTACCGATATGGATGGGAAGTTTTCCATTAGCCTTTCCGGTAACAATACCGTTTTGAAATTTTCTGCTATTGGTTTTAAACCTCAAGAAATTAGCATTGGTAATCAGACCAATATCGATGTAAACTTAGAAACAGCACTTGGTGCCTTGGACGAAATCATCGTTGTAGGTTACGGTGAGCAGTCCAGGGAAAAATTAACCACTGCAGTAAGTACAGTAGATACCAAAGTCCTTGAAAATGTACCTTTAGGTAATGCTGCTTCAGCTTTGCAGGGTACTGTATCCGGTGTTCGGGTGCAAACTTTGAGTGGTCAGCCTGGTGCTGCACCAAGAATAATCGTAAGAGGTGGAACTTCTATAAACGACCCAAACGGTGCTCAGCCTCTATATGTGGTCGATGGTGTAATTAGGGATGATATTCAGGGGATCAACCCTATGGATATCGAATCCATGCAGGTCTTAAAGGATGCTGCTTCTACAGCTATTTATGGGTCTAGAGCTTCTAATGGTGTTGTTATTTTAACGACCAAAACAGGTAAGGCTGGTGATACCAAGGTTACCTATAGGTATACGATTGGCACCTCACAATTAAGAAAAAAATACGATCTATTATCGGCTAGGGATTATATCTACTATGGTAGATTAGGTGTGGCAGCCACAGGTGAGAAATCACCCTCACGACTTGCCATGTTAAGTGGTTCTTTTGGTTTTGGGACGGGCAATGACCTTACCAATAATACGGCTTATACTACTCAGTATCTGACTCCCGATAATGAGTACAAGCTTAGTGAAGGATGGGAAAGCATGCCAGACCCACTAGATCCTAGCAAAACCATCATTTTTGATGGGGTAGATTGGCAGGATGTATTGTTCAGAACTGCGGTGACTCAAGACCACTATTTGAATTTATCGGGAGGTACTGAAAAAGCAACCTTTAATATAGGCGTTGGTTATGCTGATATGGATGGTACAGCTATTACTACCAATTATAAAAGATTTACTACCAATATGAATGGTAGGCTAAAAGTAAATGATAGATTATTTGTTTTTGCAGGTTTAAATTTTACCAGGTCTTCTGATAATTTGGTTTACAGTGAAAATAGCTTGTTTGAAAGATCTATCGCTACTCCTCCCACTGCAAAATATACATTTGAAGATGGCACATTATCGCCTGGTGTAAATCGTTCTTTGGGTAACCCGGCTTATCATTTAAGTCGCAGTACCAATGACAATACACTAACTCTTATGACCTTGAGTGGTGGTGCCAATTGGGAAATTGCCCCTGGTTTGAGCTTTGAGCCTTCAGTTTCCTTATTTTCCAAAACAAATACTGCCAATACCTTTTTGATGTCTTACCTTAATTCTCCTACGCAGTTGGTGGAGAGCAGGAATGCAACAGGAAGTCAAACAAACTGGGAGCAATTACAGTTGGATGCAGTTTTAAACTATGAAAAAAGCTTCGCTCAGCAACATAATTTCACTGCCACCCTTGGCTATTCAATGTACCAGAGAGACAATTACAGTCTTTATGCTGAAGGTAGAGGAGCTGCTACAGACCTAATCCCAACCTTAAATGCTTCAGGTGAACCTGTGCAGGTTTCCAGTTCAAAAGGGAAGCAATTGATCTTGGGTTATTTTGGCAGAGCAAATTATGATTTTGACAATAAATACCTTGTGTCAGTGAGTGCCAGGTATGATGGCGCATCTAATTTGGGTTCTGAATACAAATGGGGTTTCTTCCCAGGGGTATCTGCAGGTTGGAACTTACACAATGAATCTTTTTGGGATTCACCAGCAGCTATCGATAAGTTCAAGTTGAGAGCAAGTTATGGTCTCAATGGTAACCTTGGTAACTTAGGTGATTTCCAAGCTCAAGGAGCCTATAGTGTAGGAGGTATTTATCAAGGGAATGCTGCAGTTGAATACACTACCATTGCCAACCCAAATCTAAAATGGGAGCAATCCAGAACCTTTGATGTTGGATTTGATGCAGGTCTATTCAATAATAGAGTTACGGTTTTGTTTGATTATTATCAAAGGGTAACTTCTAATCTTATCACCACCTTGGCCATGCCTAAATTGACTGGTTTCACCAGCATTTTAACCAACCTGGGTAGTTTGGAAAACAGTGGTGTAGAGCTTGAAGTCAATTTTAATGCCCTAGAGACCAAAGACTGGTTGTGGAATATTGGATTCAATACTTCTTTTGTAAAGAACAAGATATTGGAACTGCCTGAAAATGACAATGAAAACAATAGGATAGGTGGCTTATTCCTTTATGATCAGGAACTTGGAGACTATGCTTGGAAAGGCGGTTTGCAAGAAGGCGGTCAAATCGGTGAGATGTACGGCTACAAATACCAGTCTGTATTCCCTACTGACGAAGCAGCGGCTGCAGCACCTCAGGATGTAATCATGGCCGGACCAGATCGTACCAGACTTGGTGGTGATGTTGATTGGCTAGATGTTGATGCAAATGGTGTAATTGACACAAGAGATAGAGTTTATATGGGGAATATTTTCCCTAAATGGACTGGTGGATTTTCTAATAATGTAAATTATAAAGGAGTCAATCTTTACCTAAGAATGGATTATACCACAGGTCATACCATTTATAACTATGTAAGAGCAAATCTTGATGGACAGTTTGTAGGAAATACAAATATGAGTTCGAATATCACGAGGTCTTGGGAAAATCAGGGTGATGTGACAGATGTTCCTAAATTTTACTGGGCAGACCAAGTTGCTCAAAGTAATTATTGGAGAGGAGATCCTAGAAATGTAAACAATGGAGGAGGAAGCTCAATACATTATGAAAAAGGAGATTACCTGGCGCTTAGAGAGCTTACTATAAGCTATGATTACGCTGCAGAATGGTACAGGAAGATAGGGATAGAGAATGTTAGACTAAATCTTACTGGCAATAACTTGATGTATTTCACCAATTTCAGTGGACTTTCTCCGGAAGACGGAGGGATGAATAGAGGACGTTTCCCTGTTCCTCGTAACATTATGTTAGGTATTAACCTTTCCCTTTAATTAAGTCCTGATTAAACAGAAAATGTCATGAAAAAATTAGTTAATAAAAAGATATACCTTCTCGGAATTATAGTATTCCTTTTTAATTATTCCTGCATTACGCCTTTGGAATTAGCCCCTATCAGTTCAATAGGTGCCAACTCTTTTTGGCAATCAGAGCAGGATGCTACTGGAGGAGTAATAGGAATGTACAACCAGTTTAGGGACTTGTCCAACAGGACCCTTTACCTAATGGGAGAGGCTAGAAGTGAAGTAATGGGCCATGGCCTTCAAAATGCGGATTATAGGCAAAAGTATTTTGAAAACGACATGAATGAAGGTAATGCTGATTTGGATTGGTTGCAATCCTATAGGGTGATTAATTATGCCAATCTGGTAATTAAAAATGTTCCCAATATTACATTTCCAAATGAAGGGAAGAAGAAAGACTTATTAGCTCAGGCTTACAGCATGAGAGCATTTGTTTATTTTGTTCTTGCGAAAACTTGGGGAGATGTTCCTTTGATAACAGAACCTGTAGAAGGCTATGATGCCGAAACTACTTTTCAGGAAAGAGCAGCAGTTTCTACTGTATTTGATCTGATTAAGGCAGATTTGGATATGGCGGTAAGTTTGTTTCCAAACAATGAATTTGAAAATGGCCGCTCCATGTGGTCCAAGCCTGCAGTCAATACCCTTAAAGGAGATGTTTATTTGTGGACAGGAAAAACCATGGGTGGTGGAGATGCTGATATCACGATTGCTTTGAGTGCTTTGAATGATGCTAAAACAGCTGATTTAACTCTTTTGGATGATTACTCTAGGGTTTTTGACTTCGACAATAAAAGAAATAATGAAATAATTTTCTCTGTTCATTTCAATGATTTTGAGGTTTCTAACAATATGTTTTCTGATATGTATATCAATGCGCTTGATTTAAGGGAAACCTATACTCCCGAGACTTTGGACGCGATTGGTACTCCAGGGGGATTTAACTGGTGGGCTCCCTCTGCTTTAATGAGAGATCAGTTTATGGATGAAGATAGTCGTAAGGATGGTAGTTTCTATGAAATCTACGATTACGAAGCGGAAAATCCTTTTATAACTTCAATTGTAGTAAAAGGAAGCGGCTATACTGAAGCAGGCTCCAGAATTTTTCTTGATGATATTGTGATTTATAGGTATGCTGAATTGCTATTACTTATCGCAGAGGCAAAAAATGCCCTTGGTCAGGATCCTTCTGCTGAGATAAATGAGGTAAGAGCAAGAGCTTATGGAGAGAATTTCTCTAGTTATGCATTTACTAGTGGTTCTCAAGCTGAAAATGATGAAACAATATTACAGGAAAGATTATTTGAATTGGCATTTGAGGGAAAAAGATGGTGGGATCTGATTCGTTTCGATAAAGCATTTGAAAAAGTACCATCCTTACAAGGGAAAGAAGGTCAAAACCATTTATTAGTTTGGCCAATAACTTTGGAAACCATAAGTTTAAATTCTAAAATAACTCAAAATTCAGGTTACGAGCAGCAATAAAAATGCAAACGTAAACCTATAAATAACCCTAACAACCATGTTTAAAATTCACCAATTTTTAACCCTAACCTTGATCATGGCTGCCCTTTCCCTTTCGGGGAAGGCGCAGCATGCTCATTTAAATGCCGACAATGGAAAATCCATCTCCACCGGAGCTTTGGTACACCATAATGTTGAAGAAATAAAAGGCCTTAAGATGGGGCCTTTTGTTAAATTGGACAATGGGAATATTCTGACAGTGGAGGGAACCGATTGTTTAATTAGTAGTGACAATGGGAATTCATGGGAAAACTATCCTGTATTTGATGATGCGGAAAATTACCTAATTTCAAATGAACGGGCCATTCTTAAGACCAGCAATGGTGTGATTATCCTGGCCTTTATGAATTTACAGGAAAGAGCCAATTGGAACTGGCAAGAGGATATTTCGGACTCCCCGGGAGCCAGACTTCCTACCTATACCGTGAGAAGTTTAGACGGTGGTAAAACCTGGCAAGATGTGCAAAAACTTCATAATGAATGGACCGGTGCTGTTCGCGACATGATAGAAACTGAAAATGGGAATATTGTTTTCACTTCAATGATGATGAGACACCACCCGGGACACCATACGGTATTGACTTATAAGTCGGGCAATGAAGGAAAAACCTGGGAAAGATCTAATATTATTGACCTTGGCGGCATTGGACACCATAGCGGTGTGACAGAGGCAACCCTTGAGGAGCTTAAATTTGGGAAATTATGGCTATTGATGCGCACCAATTGGGGGACATTTTGGGAGGCTTTCTCTATGGATGATGGGATAACCTGGGAGAATATACGGCCAACAGACATTGAGGCTAGCTCTGCCCCAGGACTTCTTAAAAGACTCGAAAGCGGTAAATTGATTTTAGTTTGGAATAGAAGATTCCCTGAAGGTACAGATCAATATCCTTCAAGGGGTGGAGACCGCCAATGGTCGGAAGTAGCGGCTAGTAACCATAGGGAAGAATTGTCCATCTCCTTTTCTGAAAACGATGGAAATACCTGGTCAGAGCCAATAGTAATTGCTAAAGTTGGTGAAAACCAAAAAGCTGATCCAACCTATAAGTGGGTTTCTTATCCTTATGTTTTTGAACGAAATCCTGGAGAATTGTGGGTGACCACCATGCAAGGAGGTCTTAGAGTTAAATTTAATGAGAAGGATTTTACACATTAATTGGACCATTGGAGAAAAGCAAACTTGATGAGAAAATCAAATTTTTTTTCAAGTGGCAAACCCGGTTAAAATAAGTGTTTATCTACCTGTTTCGAGTTTAAAATGTTTACCTAAATAAAGAAAATGAATAAACTCTCTAGAAGAAGGTTTTTTGAAAAATCTTTATTTCTGCTTCCGTTACCGGCGATTTTTTCCTTTACCAATAAACCTATAAGCTTGGAGGATACCTCTATCCCCCCACTTTCAGGTGAAAGTGACAAGGAACGGATTGTTACCTTATTAAAGGATAAAGCGCCAATGATATGGACTTTTACTGGAGACAGCATCACCCATGGAGCAAAACACACCCATGGATACCGCTCTTATCCCGAAGTTTTTGGGGAGCGCATTAGATGGGAATTGGGCAGAGTAAGAGACGTAATTATAAATACTGGAATCAGCGGAAATACAACGGAAACCATCCTTCAGGATTTTGACTGGAGAATCAAACAGTTCAAGCCCAATGTTGTGTCCTTGATGATTGGCACAAATGATTGTTTCAATGAGAAGGTTTCGATAGAAGCCTATGAAGAGAACCTTAACCTATTGGTTGAAAAATTCAGAGGGCTTGGCGCCATCCCAATTTTTCATACTCCTAATCTAATTATCAAAGAATTGGATACTTCTAGAGCAAGCTTGGATAAATATGTTGCCGTAATAAGGAAGGTCGCATTAGAAGAAAACATAATCCTGGTTGATAATTATGGGCATTGGCTTGAGACAGCCGAAAAGACTGACGGTATAAATGTTAATAAAGAGTGGTTGAATGATCCCCTTCATCCAGATGGCGAAGGCCATTCGGAAATAGCACGACTGATGTTCAAGGAGCTATCCATTTTTGATCCTGAAGCACCTACCTGTGGTGGATCTTATTATGAAGGGGAACATTAAATGGGACCTAAGTGCAAAACAATATTGATGAAAGAAATTAGATTTTTGGTATTAGCGGGTATTATTCTTCTGAGTTTCGTGAATTTTTCTGAAGCTCAGGTTCTATTGGACCCTTCAGAAGTGGTTCTCCATATAGGGAAAGATGGGCTTCCACCTAGAAATAGTGAAGGAGCCTTTATTCAATTGAAAGACGGAAGGATTTTATTTGCCTATTCTAAATTTGAAGGAGGATCAGGTGACCATGCTAATGGATCAATCGCTGGACGTTATTCCTCAGATGGAGGGAAAACCTGGACAAAAAATGATGAGGTAATCGTTTCCAATGAAGGGGGAATGAATGTCATGTCTGTTTCATTTGTAAGGTTAGCCAATGGTTCAATTGCCCTTTTTTATGCTAGGAAAAACTCATTGGATGACTGTAAACCCATACTTAGAATCTCTAATAACGAGGCACAAACTTGGTCAGAACCTATCTCTGTAATCAGTGACAAGGATGGTTATTTCGTGTTGAACAATGACAGGGTGATTCAGCTTCCTAGCGGAAGACTTCTGGCACCTGTTTCTTTGCATAAAACAGCTGGAGTTGATTTTAGCATGCGTGGTAGTATTTATTGCTATTACTCTGACGACAATGGTATAACTTGGAAAAGCAGCAAGGAAATGCCCAATAAAGGCGAGGTGGTAGTTCAAGAACCGGGAGTAGTACGGCTAAAAAATGGAGACATTATGATGTGGTTAAGAACAGATCAAGGTGTACAATTTATGAGTAAATCTAAAGACAGTGGACTTAGCTGGGAAGAAGTGCAACCATCAAAAATTGTCTCCCCGAGAGCTCCGGCCTCTCTAAAAAGAATCCCTAAAACCGGAGACCTATTGTTGATATGGAACAACAATAAAAGTTTAGATAAAAAGGCAGCCACTTTCAGAACTCCACTGACTGCAGCTATATCTAAGGATGAGGGCAAAAGTTGGATACACCTAAAAGTACTTGAAAATGATCCCGAAGGTTTCTTCTGCTACACAGCGATCACTTTTGTGGACAATGAAGTATTACTAGCCTATATGGCGGCAGAAAGATTGGGGTTGAAAGACAAAATACCTTTAGTAGTGCGGAAATTAAGTTTGGATGAATTTTACGACTAAATGATATGAATATGACGATGAACAAGTTGAGTGGTGCCATCAAAATGCTGGGTTTAGCAGCTTTAGTAACTTATGGTTGTGGCGGTAAGCCTGTAGAAGATCAGACGGCTGAAGCCAATGAGGCTGAAAATGAAATTGTAAGCGTTCCTGGAAGTTTGGTCCTCAATCCTGGAGACAATAACCCAAGAAACAGTGAAGGTGATTTCATTGAGTTGAAAGACGGAAGAATGCTCTTCGTCTATTCTCATTATTATGGCGAGTCTTCCAGTGATCATGCGACAGCTTATTTGGCTGGACGTTTTTCAGATGACAAGGGACAGACCTGGACATCAGAGGATGTGGAAGTTTTACCAAATGAAGGAGGAATGAATGTGATGTCAGTTTCCTTGTTGCGATTGCAAAATGGTGATATCGCCCTGTTTTATTTGAGGAAAAACAATACGGACGATTGTATTCCATACATGAGAATTTCGAAGGATGAGGCCAAAACCTGGTCAGACCCTATTGCATGCATTACTGACAATGAAGGTTATTTTGTGCTTAACAATGACAGGGTTATTCAACTTGAAGATGGGACTTTAGTTTTAGCGGTAGCCAAACATGCCGGCCCTGGAATGGAATGGAGAGGTAGAGCTGACCTTTTTGCATATTCTTCTACCGACAATGGAAAAACATGGAAAAGTAGCGAATTGGTACCTAACCCAAAAGAAATTGTTTTGCAAGAGCCTGGTTTGGTTGAACTTAATGATGGTTCACTTTTGATGGTAATTAGAACCGATGCTGGGGTTCAATGCTATTCTTATTCCACGGACAAAGGTAAAACCTGGTCAGAGGTGGAAAAAAGCAACTTAATATCACCTGTTTCTCCTGCCACAATTGAAAGAATTCCTGGTACAGGAGACTTATTGGCTGTTTGGAACAACAACCTATCAAAAGATCCGGATGTAGCAAAGCTTAGGACACCATTGAGCGCTGCCATTTCTAAAGACGAAGGTAAAACATGGAGCAATTACAAGACTTTGGAGAACGACCCTGATGGTTGGTACTGCTATATCGCCATGGATTTTGTAGGTGATGATGTATTATTGGGCTATTGTGCGGGTAACAGGCCAGCTGGAACGGGCCTTTCAGTTACCAAGATAACCAAGCTTGGTACGGATTGGTTTTACAAAGATTAATTGATTTTAAAAATTCTAAGATTACTGGAGTGATCTTTTATTCAAACAATTCATTTTTCTTCTTTGTAAAAAGAGCATCATGAAGGATAAGGCAAAATAAAAAATGATGAGCAAAGCCGATTTAAGTTCAAGATTAGTTCAGGGGTTTATGATTTTGTTCCTGTTATTTAGTTTTTCCACCATGCAAAGATTAAAAGCCCAAAATAAAAAAACTGTTTTGCAGTTGGATCCAGGGGAGAACAATCCCCGAAACAGTGAAGGAGATTTTATTCGCTTAAAAGATGGGCGAATCATGTTTATATATACCCATTTTACGGGCAATTCTGCCAGTGATTTTGGTAGCGCTTTTTTAGCAGCCAGGTATTCTGAAGATGATGGTCAAACATGGACTGATGAGGACAGGACCATCGTTCCAAATGATGGGAAAATGAATGTCATGTCCGTTTCTTTACTTAGGCTTCAGGATGGAAATATCGCACTGTTCTATGCGCGTAAAAATGGAATAAGCGATTGTAAACCCTTGATGCGAATTTCTAAAGATGAAGGGCAAACCTGGTCAGCACCTACATCCTGTATTACAGATAGAGAAGGATACTTCGTCCTCAATAATAACAGGGTACTCCAATTGGAAAATGGCAGATTGATAATGCCTGTGGCCTTACACAGGACTTCCGAAGGAGAAGATTTCAACGAAAAGGGACGGTTATTCACTTACTTTTCAGATGACAATGGAGCAACCTGGAAGTCAGGAAAAGAGGTGAAAAACCAATATGATATCGTCTTCCAAGAGCCTGGATTGGTTGCCCTGAAAAACGGGAAACTGATGATGATCATTCGTACTGATGATGGTGTGCAATATTCCTCCTATTCTAAAAACTTAGGAAAGAAATGGACTCCCGCAAAACCTACAAATATTTCATCTCCGGTCTCTCCAGCTACCATAGCAAGGATCCCATCAACAGGGGATCTGTTAATGGTCTGGAATAACAATGGTGTAAAGGAAGGAATGTACAAAGGGAAAAGGACCCCACTGAATATTGCCATTTCTAAAGATGAAGGCAAAACCTGGGAAAGCGAAAAAGTTTTGGAGGATGATCCTGATGGTTGGTATTGCTATACCGCCATTCATTTCGTAAATGATGATGAAGTCTTACTCTCTTATTGTGCGGGGGATAGACCTGCAGGAACTGGCCTTTCCGTGACCAGATTGACGCTTTTAGATTTGGATTGGGTTTACGGAGACTAAGAAACTCGATATGTTATTGAGGCTTGAAATATTATAGCTGGCCAGCATAAATTTAATGCAGAGATGAACCTATTAGTTGTATTGTTTTTATTAAAGTTATTGCCATTGACGGTAGTAGAAACTGTTTTTAAGGCCAATTCTGGAAAGGAAATCGAAACCTTTTCCTCGATGGGGGATAAGCTAAAAATTGTCGCATTTGGGAACTCAATAACAGCAACGCGAAGCACCATAGATCAGGTTTTTGCCCAAAGATTGCCTTCACTTCTCCTAGAGCAAGGAATTGAAGTAGAAGTGATCAATTCCGGGATTCCTGGAAGTCATACTGGCAGTATTGAGGACCATGATTTATTCAAAATTAAACATGGTATGGACAGATTCGAAACGGATGTTTTGGCACACAATCCAAACTTGGTGATCATAGGTTTTGGTACCAATGATGCCCATATAGATAATGCCGGGCCTGATGGAGAATCAAGAATCCCATTAAAGCAGTACAAGCGGAACCTTAAATTCATGATAAAGGAGCTTCAGGCCCAAGGGGCAGATGTGATTTTAATAGCTCCAAATGGACTAAGAGGAAAATATCCGGAATACCAGAATGTTAGGTTGAAACAATATGTAGAAGTGGTTAAAAAATTGGCTAAACGATACCATACAGGTCTGTTGGATAATTTCAAGCTGTTTTACGACTATTATGATGGTAAGGAAAATAGAGCGGAAGAAATATTATTGGACGGGGTGCATCCCAATGATAAGGGACATGCACTTATGGCGGAGGAAATTAGCCAAGAAATAGTTAGAATTAGAAAGTTAAGAAATCAATAAAAAGGATGGCTGAATTATTTTCGACGCATGTGATCAAGTCGGCTTCAAAAGGTCCAAATGGGCTTATAATTGCTGGAGTCCATGGGGATGAATACCAACCGGTATTGGCGGTGATGAAATTAATCGATCAGTTGCAGGGGAGCCTAATTGCAGGTACAGTTACCCTTGTGCCCATTACCAATAGAAATGCTTATTTTTCAGGAGCACGTGTAGGCGAAGACAACCTGGATCTTGCCAGGACTTGTCCTGGAAATACAGAAGGGACGGTTACAGAAAAAGTTGCTACCGAAATTAGTGAGCTGATCAGGAAAGCAGATTTCTTTATTGATATGCATACGGGAGGCAACTTGTTTGATATTTCTCCCCTTTCTGGATATATGCTGCATCAGGATTCCAAAGTTTTGGAAAAGCAGAGAGCCATGGCAACGGCTTTTAATTTGCCGATTGTTTGGGGTACAAGTCCTGAATTGGAGGGTAGAACCTTGTCAGTGGCTAGAGATGCCAATGTACCGGCGATTTATACTGAGTATAGGGGTGGTGACTACCGTACTGAAGGCGTGGATAGTCTGGTGTCTGGGTGCTTGAATGTTTTAAAGTACTTTGGCATGTTGGAAAATCAAGTCCCCCCCGATAAACCTAAATATTTTGTTGAAGACGATAAGCCGGGGAGTGGGCATTTGCAGGTGATGCATCCTGCCCCTGAAGAAGGTTTATTTGTCGCCACTGTTAATCTAGGAGACCTTGTTACCAAAGGTGACAAGTTGGGTTACCTATTAAGAGAGAGTGGGGAAAAAGGAGCAGCTATACTGGCACAAAAATCCGGGTTGGTATTTTTAAAACGGGCCGTACCCATGGCCAAAGCAGGGGATGCCCTTGCTGGTATTTTACCCATAGAATAAAAAGGAATCAATGAAAAGTGAAGTTGAAAATAAGCCAAGAGTAGTAATAGTTACCGGAGCATCCAGAGGCATTGGCAAAGCGATTACAGAAGCTTTTATTGCCAATGGGGATTTTGTTGCCATGGTTTCAGAAAACAAAGATGAATTACAGGCCGCAGCGGCTTCTCTTTCTAAACCAGAGAATGTATTGGTGTTGGATGGAGATCTGGCCATAGATGATTTTGTGGATGAAATCGTGGAAGTGACATATAGTAAATGGGGCAAAATAGATGTATTAATTAACAATGCAGCTTGGAGAACCATCGAGACTTTGAATACTATTTCCAGAGAAAATTGGGAAAAGACCTTAAAGATTTGTCTCACCTCTCCGGTGTTTCTGTCAAAATTGGCTGCAAAAAAGATGGCATCTGGGCGCGAAGGAGGAGTAATAGTCCATCTGAGCAGTGTTATGGCAGAAAGAGCAGGAGGTTCAAGCCCAGCTTATATTGCTGCAAAAGGTGCTCTATTGAGCTTAACCTATGAAATGGCTGCTTTGTATGGGCCATCAGGTATCAGAGTAGTAGCGGTTTGTCCTGGGAATGTAACCACAGCCATGAGCAGTAATTTCAAAGATACCGAAGGCATTGATGTGAGTCAAAGCCTGGTGGATGAAATGGAAGACATGACACCATTGCAACGAAGTGCCTCTCCTGAGGAAATTGCCAACGGCGTTTTCTGGTTGGCTTCTGACAATGCCTCATTTGTAAATGGGACTTCATTGGTTATCGATGGAGGATTTGCCCATAATTTCAATAGTTATAAAAACAAGAAACTACAATTCCCCAACGAATTTTGAAAGGAATAAGCAAATACACACCGTTATTAAATTTACCCCAAGGAATAGCCCCATTTTCATTGGGGGAGGGTAATACGCCCTTGATTAAATCTAGGCAAATTGGACCTGAATTGGGTTTTCCAAACCTTTACTTCAAACTGGAATCTTCCAATCCTTCAGGCTCCTACAAAGATCGCTTTGCAGCTTTTGCTATAGCAGATGTTTTGGCAAACCAAGGTAAATTGTGTTTGGCTACTTCCAGTGGGAATACTGGCGCGGCACTCGCTGCTTATGCGGCTGCAGCAGGTATTCCCTGCAAAATTGCGATAGTAGAGGGAGCGCCAGAAGGCAAGTTAAAACAAATGAGGGCTTATGGTGCCTCTTTGTATGTGATCAAAGACTTCGGTAAAAACAGCGATGTAAGTGAGAAGATTTTTGAGAAGCTTGGTGAAGTAGCTGTCGAAAACAATACTTGCTTACAAGTAAGTGCTTTTAAGTACAGTCCTGTGGGAATGACAGGCGTACAAACGATTAGCTTTGAGTTGGCAGAAGACCTAGATAGAGTGGGCAATGTATTTGTTCCCTCAGGTGGCGGAGGTTTGGCTTTGGCCATTGCCAGAGGCTTTCAGTCATGGAAAAACCAAAATGAAGCCTTTGAACTTCCGAGAGTGCATTGTGTGCAACCAGAAGGGAATGATACGATTGCCGGAAATCTAAGAAAAGGCCTGAAAGAAGCCAAGGCTGTAGAAAATGCAACCACTAAAGTGAGTGGGCTTCAGGTAGCCAATGTAATCGACGGTACAGAGACATTAATGGAATGTAAGGCAAGTGGAGGGAATGGTTTCTTGGTGAGTGATGAAGAAACCTTTGAATGTCAGCGATTATTGGCGATTAAAGAAGGGATATATACAGAGCCTGCTGGTGCGGTAGCTTTGGCAGGATGCATGAAGGCGATTGCCTCCGGTGAACTGGACAAAAATGCCAATGCAGTATGTATCGTTTCTGGAAGTGGATTTAAAGATCCCGAAGCCACTGACAATTTGATTGTCCAAAATCCAGTGAGTTATTTAAGTAGTTATAGAGAAATGGATCAATATTTTGCAATTAAATAGTTAAAGAAATCAATATGTATGAAAATCTGAAAGGGGTATGGCCAGCGATGCTTACTCCAATGGATGGCAATGGTCGTCCTGAATTTAAGCAATTAGAGAAGTGGGTAGATGTTTTAATAGCTCAGGGTGTAGACGGTTTGTATTTACTTGGATCAACAGGTCAAGGATTTTTGCTTAGTGAAGCTGACAGAAACAAAGTGACTGAGATTACTGCAGATGTCAATGCGGGCAGAGTGCCGATTATAGTACAAGTAGGTTCCATGACCACACAAGAGTCTGTACGTTTAGCCAAGCATGCCGCTCAGTGTAAAGTTGATGGTATTTCCTCTGTTGCGCCTGTATATTACGGTCCTACTGACGGAAGCTCAGGGATGGCATTAACACATTATGAGTCTATTGCTACGGCTACGGATTTGCCTTTCTTTCCTTACCAATTGGGGTCTACCAGCTTTTCAGATGGTTTGGGTGGTTTTGTAAATAAATTACTCAAGATGCCTAATATGGTAGGTATGAAATTGACTACAAATAACCTTCTGGAGATAAGTACCATCTCTTACAGTTCAAAAGGTAAGTTGGTGCTTTTTAGTGGAGCAGATGAATTGATGTGCCATGCAGTCTTATGTGGTACAAATGGTGCTATTGGCTCTTATTATAATGTTTTCGAACCTGAGTGTAAGCATGTTCGAGATGCATTTATAAAAGGGGATGTGGCATTGGCAACAGACTTCATGCTGGTTTTTCAGGAGGTAATTGCTGAAACCTTACCAAATATCTGGACTTTCTTTAGACAAGCTATTCAAATGAGGTATGGAGTGGATATTGGGGCTTCTATAGCGCCAGTAGGTAATACCAATAAAGTCTGGGAAGACAAGAAGGTGGAAGAATTGATTGATAGAGTTGTAAAAGCAGCAAAAATAGGTGCTTAAACTCGAATTAGGGTATAGCTCCTAATACATGGTGAAATCTCATGAGAATCAGATATATAGTCTGGTTCTCATGTGGTTTTATCATTTTCCTGATAAAAATTCAGGGCAGGCCCTGAGAAAAGTTCAGGACAGGCCTATAAAGAATTAATTTGTATAATCTGGTTTTAAAATAATATATGACTGATCAGATTTGTAAATTGTATTTAAAATTCACCCGGTTAAATTAGGGTAAAACAAATGATAGAAAAACGATTAAGAAATTATGGTAAATAAAGAAGTTATTTCAGGAGAAGGTGTTCCAAGTAGTCCATTGCCTTTTTCTCCGGCATTAAAAGTAAACAATATGGTCTTCGTTTCTGGCCAGGCTTCTGTTGATGAAAATGGGAAAATCGTAAACGACACATTTGAAAATGAAGTTAGAAGATCATTCGATAACGCTAAAAAAATTCTAGCTGCAGCTGGGTTAGATTTTAGTGATGTGGTTCAGGTGAGAAACTACGTAGGAAACCAAGAGGACCTGGCCGAGTTTAACGCCATTTATAAGGAGTATTTTCAGGCTCCTTTCCCTGCTAGAACTACCTTGATTGGTTGTTTGGGAACTCTTTTAAAATTTGAAGTAGACTTAGTTGCTTATGTCAAATAGTTCGAAAAAACGAATTGGTATTGTTGGTGTTTACCATGAGTCCAATACCTTTTTGGATCAGCAGACTACCTGGAAAGACTTTGTAAATGGCCACCTTATGTATGGACAGGATCTCATTGATGAATATCGAGATGCCTTTCATGAAATTGGAGGAATGGTTGAAATCTTAAGTGCAGAAGAAGATATAGAGCTTGTTCCTTTATTTTATGGAGAAGCCACTCCAGGTGGAATTATTGAGGAAGAAACAGCTAATCGCTTAATCAAAGAAGTGGAGCGTACTGTGAAGGAAGCTCCAGCATTAGATGGCTTGATGGTTGTACCGCATGGAGCGGGAGTAAGTGTGCCTTATTTGGATTTTGATGGGCATTGGTTAACCATGGTTCGTGAGATTCTGGGGCAGGACATGCCTATTATTGGCACCATAGACCCACATTGCAACTTGAGTAAGGCCATGGTGAAAGCAGTGGATGCGCTTGTAGCTTATAAAACCAACCCGCATGTGGATCAGAGAGACGTAGGAAAAGCTGCGGCTGTCTTAATGGTGGATACGCTTAAAGGTAAAATCAAGCCAGAAATGGTCCTTTTGCAGACTAAAGTGGCAATAAGCATTGAAATGCAGCATACAGGGTCAGACCCTTGCAAAACCTTATTTGCCTTTGCAAGAGAGGTTCAGGATGATCCAGGGGTATTGTCATCGAATGTAGTGTTAGGTTTTCCTTATGCTGATGTTCCAGAAATGGGGACCAGCTTTATTGTGATTACCAATAATGATAAATACCTAGCAGAAAATAAAGCGGCGATATTAAACGAATATTTGCTTAAAAACCATGAAGATTTTTCTGGAAAGAAAATTGGTTTGGAAGAGCTGCCGGCACATATCGATAAGGCCGAAAAACCGCTATTGATATTGGATATGGGAGATAATGTAGGAGGGGGATCACCTGCAGACAGTACCTTCTTGCTTCAAGTATTGGAATCCTGTCCAGGAACTAAAGGTTTTGTATGTATTTATGATCCAGAAGCAGTCGCTGAATTAAAATCGGTTAATCCAGAAGGCTATTACGCTATAGATATAGGTGCAAAAACAGACAAACTACATGGTGAAACCATGTCTTTGGAAGTAAAATTGGAGCGAATCGTTGATGGGAAATTCACCGAAAAAGAACCGAGACATGGTGGGCAAGTCAACTTCAATATGGGGGAAACAGCCATTGTTACCAGTAAATCCGGCCAAACAATTATGTTGACTTCTTTACGTATTGTTCCATTCAGTCTTCAGCAATTGCTTCATTTTGATATAGATCCAGCATCTTATGATGTATTGGTCGCCAAAGGAGTCAACGCACCATTGGCCGCTTATCAGTCGGTTTGTAAAACCATATTGAGGGCCAACACTCCAGGTGTGACCAGAGCAGATATGGCTAGCTTAACGTATAAGCATCGTAGAAAACCATTGTTTCCATTGGATAAAATATAAGGTTAATGAATGAAGGAAACCATTTACACAATAAACTCCCTGATCCTAAAAATATCAAAGCGCAAATTATATTGGACTTGGATTTTTATACGGAGGGGCCTGTCTTTGGCGAAGATGGTTTCCTTTATTATACTGATCTTGCAGGGGAAGGGATCTACTGTTACCAAGACGGGGAACCTAAATTGTGGGCCAAAGGAAAACGTCCTAATGGACAAGCAATCATGGCCAACGGAGATCACCTGCTCTGTGATAGTTTAACGGGAAGGATAGTCAGGTATGACCATAAAGGAAAATTGTTAGGAGAAGTATCCCCTAATCGAATTGATGGGGTGAAAATTACCTGTCCGAATGATATTGCAGTGCATACGGACCAAGGTTTCTTTTTCACAGATTCAATAAGAGACAATGGGCATGTGTATTTTGTAGCTTGGAATGGAGATGCTAAGGTTGTTGCCACCGGGATAGATTTCCCCAATGGCATTGTTTACAATATAGAAAACCATCTTTTGTATATCGCTGAAAGTTACAAAAACAGAATACTTAAAATCAACCTAAATCTTCCATCGTCAAGTGCTGATTACCTGACCGTGATGGCTACCCTACCATATAACGACACCAATAAGGAGACAGGAAATCTTCCGGACGGTTTGGCGATGGATAAAGACGGTAGGCTGTGGGTTGCTCATTATGGGATGCAGGCCATTCAAGTGCTGTCGGAAGATGGAGTATTGTTAGCGAGTTATGATTCAGGTATTCCTCTTACCAGTAATCTCTGCTTTGGCGGAGGAGATCTTTGGGTTACAGGCGGCTTTGGAGAGCCTGGTCCGGGTAGGTTAAGCAGGATCAATATTGGTATAGAAGGTATGCCATTGAATTGAATTTACGGAACCAAAGGAAAATGATAGGTATAGGAATTATAGGCGCAGGGAATTTTAGCTCAAGACATATTGAGGCCATAGAAAAAATCCCTTCATTGTCTTTGAAAGTTATTTGTAGAAGAGATGCGGCTTCTTTAGCCCTGCTTACAGACAAATACAAACTCAAGGGAGTCACAGATTACCATCAGATAATTAATAACCCAGAAATAGACGCTGTCCTTATAGCTACTCCTCACCATTTGCACACACAGATTGCGCTTGAGGCAGCTGCAACAGGTAAGCATATTTTGCTGGAAAAGCCCATGGCTTCAACCTATTCAGATTGTAAAGCCATTTATGAAGCTTGTGAAAAATCAGGGGTAAAGTTAATGATAGGGCAAGTAGCCCAATTTTCTCCATCATTTATAGCTGCGAAAAAATGCATCGCTTCAGGTGAAATAGGTGAAATATTCATGACCAAAGCGACCTCAATATCCTTTTGGAAACATGGAGATCGGAAGGATTGGCATTTGAAGAAGGCCTCCGGGGGCGGGTATTTGCTCACCGTAGCCATTCATCAACTTGACGCCCTTTGTGCATTGATTCCCTCTGAGGTTAGTCGGGTGTACGCTACAATGACCAATGTTTTTCATGAAGATGAGGTAGATGATGGCGGAGTAATTTTACTGGACTTTAAAAATGGGCAGAAAGCATCCCTGCATTACTCTGGGTTTAAAAATGGTGTAAATGATATTTGCATTGATTTTAATGGGGATAAAGGGAGTTTGAAAATAGACAATACCAAAGGTGCTTTCTTGGGAAAGGATCAAAATTATCAACTTCTCCCAGCTTCATTTTCCAAGGATTGGATGAATGAAGCATTGGTTCAACAATGGGAGGAGTTTTCGAATGCCATCATAGAAAATAGAGAGCCAGCAGCATCTGGTAGGCAGACTTTAAAAGTCATGGAAGTAGTATTTGCTGCTTTTGACTCTGCTTCTAAAGGGGACCCAATAAGTCTACACTAATTTTAAAAAAAATCAATAATTAAAAGTCAAATGAATTCAGCTCTGGAAAAATCCTTATTTGTCAGCCTATTTTTAATATTTGTAGTTTTTCAAGCAGTTAGTAAAGAAGTGAAATGGGAGGAATTACCTTCCATTCCGGATAAAGAGGGATTTGCGGGTATGTTTGCCGGAGTAAGTAACGGTGCCTTATTGGTAGGTGGAGGAGCTAACTTTCCAGATAAAAGGCCTTGGGAAGGTGGAGAGAAAGTATGGTATGAGGAGATCTTCTTTATGGAAAGCAAAAAGACTGGCTGGGTACTTTCCGCGCAAAAGCTACCTCAACCTCTCGCTTATTCAGTTTCAGGAAGTTATAATGATAAGGTATGGGTAATAGGTGGGAATGATGCTCAGGGGCACACTAGTTTGGTTATTAGCCTGACTTATAGGAATGGAGAAGTAGTTTTGGAAAATGATTATCCCCAGCTACCTGTGCCTTTGGCGAGCATGACGGGCACTATTGTGAATGGTGTGTTTTATGTGTTGGGGGGACAGAAAACGCCTACCGGTCTTGCAGAAGCTAAGTTTTATTTTCTTGATTTAAAGAAAAAAAGGAGCGAGATGAAGTGGGAAGAAGGGCCTCAATTTCCGGGAGAAGCCAGGATCCAAGCCGTGGCCGCTTCACATAAAGAGGCTTTTTATATTTTTAGTGGTTTTGGGCTGTTTAAAAATGCAGACGAAAGTTTAGGCAGAACATTGCTAAAGGATGCTTATAAGTTTACACCCGGAGATCTACCCAATCAAGGGACTTGGAAGAAATTAGAAGATTTGCCTAGAGGAGTTGCCGCAGCACCTTCACCGGCTTTCAGTCTGGGAGGAGATCATATTTTAATTGCAGGAGGTTTGGATGAAAAAACCTTATTGCATACAGATCCTGCAAGCCATCCTGGCTTTTTGGATAAAATGCTGGCTTACAATACCAATGCTGAGGAATGGGTGGAAATGGGAGATATGCCAGAGGGTACATCCAGAGTGACTGCTCCTTCTACTTATTGGGAAGGTTATTGGGTAGTTCCAAATGGGGAAAAAGGACCTGGAGTTAGGTCGCCTAAGGTGATGGCTTTAGAGACGCAAAACCCATTTGGATGGGCCAATTGGACTACCTTAGGGGCTTATTTGGCCTGTATGCTCGGAATTGGTTTTTATTTTTCCAAAAGAGAAAATACGACCACGGAATATTTCCTTGCCGGAAAGCGAATTCCATGGTGGGCCGCAGGCTTGAGTATATATGGTACCCAATTAAGTGCCATTACCTTTATGGCAGTTCCTGTCATCGTATATGCCACCAATTGGCGCTTGGCAGTTGGTTCATTTATGATTTTAGCGATCGTACCCTTAATCATTAAATATTATCTACCTTTTTTTAGAAGACTAAACATTACCACGGCCTATCAATACTTGGAATTACGATTTGATATCAGGGTTCGTTTGTTAGGAAGTCTGACCTTTATTTTGCTTCAATTGGCCCGAATGGGAGTAGTGCTTTATCTTCCTGCCATTGCAATTTCGTCGGTTACCAATATGGATATTTTTCTATGCATTGCCATTATGGGTGTGTTCAGTACCATTTATACCGTAATGGGAGGCATGGAAGCTGTAATTTGGACTGATGTAATTCAGGTTGTGGTATTGCTAGGGGGAGCGCTTCTTTCCATTTTCATAGCAATAGCCAATATAGAAGGAGGTTTTCCTACTGTGATAGAGGTGGGAATGGAATTTGAGAAGTTTAAGCTTATAGACTGGTCATGGGATTATACACAGCTTGTTTTTTGGGTGGCCATTATAGGCTTTTTCTTTTTAAATTTAATCCCTTATTCTTCAGATCAAGTGGTGATTCAGAGGTATTTGACCGTGAAAGATGAAAAAGAGGCGGAGAAGAGCTTATGGACAAATGGTCTTATCACTATTCCAGGTATATTTTTGTTTTTTGGCTTGGGAACTGTTCTCTTCGTCTACTACCTTACCAATCCTGAAAAAATAGGTAGCGCTAATCCTGAGGAGCTTTTACCCTACTATATTGTTGCTGAACTTCCGATAGGAATTGCAGGCTTGGTCATAGCCGGGATCTTTGCTGCGAGTATGTCATCTCTAGACAGTAGCATGAACAGTATCGCAACTGCCTATATTACGGATATCCACAAATACATAAAACCTGGACTCAAAGACAGAGAATACTTGAAATTAGCTAAGACAATAACCATAATTATGGGTGTTTTTGGCACCTTGACAGCTGTCTGGATTGCAGCTACTGAGGTAGGTTTTATCTTTGATTTGTTTCAGAAGTTATTAGGGATGATTGGAGGCTGTTTGGCCGGAGTTTTTATTCTAGCGATCTTCAGTCAAAGGGCCAATTCTCTTGGGGTGATTATTGGCACTCTTTCAGGTGCAGGTATTACTTTTCTGGTAAGCAAATTCACAGATGTTAATGGATACCTCTATGGAGCTATAGGAGTATTGAGTTGTGTGATAATTGGATTCCTCTTTAGTTTGATCTTCCCCAACAGCAAAAGTCAACCACAGGGGCTGACCTTCAAGTCAATAATTAAAAAGTAAGGAGCTAGGTTTTGGTGGTGCACGATTAATATATTAAAGGTGTTGATCGGGCATTTTGATCTGGATCCATGGATAATAAGGGCTAACCTAAACTGGGAACTTTTAACAGACTTAAAAAAAAGCTATTCAGAAGCCATTCAGAATAGCTTTTTTTGTTTAGCTGGTGAGTGCTACTTAGTTTGTAATGATTTACAATGGTAATTCTATAATAGAATTAACTAGTCTAAAACCTCATTGAGTTACTGTGGAGGCATTATTAATAGGTCTTGGAAATTAAATTCAGATTAATTTAACTTTTTCTTATGACAAATTGTTGTTTAAAAGTGGCAGGATAGCAGTCTTAGTTACGATGAATGTATTGTTTATTTGGTAATTAGTACTTATTTAAGAATAAATTAAAAGAAATTTTTCTTTTTTTGTTAAATGCTGTTAAATAGCAAACCTAATTTCCAATTGGCATCGTTTTAGAAGTAACATAAGAAACAAAATTTGTGTTAATTGATATAATTTAAAAGAAAGGTATACAATGAATAGAAAACAGTTTTTCCTGGGAATCGTGCTAGCTTCTTTAATTGGAGGATTAGTAGCTGTGCTTGGTGTTGGGTTTTTACAAACAAATCAAGAATCATCTACAAACTTTACTGAAAAGCAAAATACCAGTTTGGTGAATTGGCTTAATGATGACAAGTTTGTGGTTCCAGAAGGGATTAATTTTGTGGCTTCAGCAGCCCAGGTAACGCCAGCTGTTGTTCATGTCAGGAGTACAGTGACGATGAGTAGAAGCCAGCAAGGGGTAGACCCAATGGAGGAGTTATTTGGCTTCAGGTCCCCTAGAGGCGAGTCTAAGCCTAGAGAAGGCAGAAGTACAGGTTCTGGTGCAATTATCTCTGAAGATGGATATATCGTAACCAATAATCACGTAATTGAGAATGCCTCCAAGGTAGAAATTACATTGGAAGACAATAGAAGGTTTACGGCCAGGGTTATCGGTACAGATCCAACAACAGATCTTGCTTTATTAAAGATTGAAGCTAATAATTTACCTTTTATTCCTTTTGGTTCCTCTGATCAGGCTCAAATTGGAGAATGGGTTTTGGCAGTAGGTAATCCATATGAATTGAATTCAACGGTCACTGCGGGTATTATAAGTGCAAAATCAAGAAATATTGGAATTCTTAGAGATGAGAGTAATTTACAAGTTGAGTCCTTTATTCAAACGGATGCTGCTGTAAACCCTGGCAACTCAGGAGGTCCTTTGGTAAATCTTAATGGTGAAATTATTGGTATCAATACAGCCATAGCCTCCAGAACTGGTGGCTTTAGCGGATATTCTTTTGCAGTTCCAAGTAGCATTGCTAAAAAGGTGATGGATGATCTTTTGGAATTTGGAGCTGTTCAAAGAGGCTTATTAGGCGTGGTTATTAGGGATGTAAATGCAGACCTTCAAGAATCAATAGGTGAGGAAATCAAAGCAGACAGAGGAGTGTTCGTTGAGGAAGTTAGAGAAGGTAGTGGAGGAGAAGAAGCTGGTTTGCAAAGAGGCGATATTATCATTGGCATTGATGGAGCAGATACCTACACTACTTCTTCTCTTCAGGAAAGAGTAGCAAGGAAGCGACCTGGTGACAAAATCAATGTTAAATTCCTCCGTGATGGTAAAGAAATGACTACTACAGCTACACTTAAGAATGTTTCAGGTGATACCAAGGTGGTAGTTAAGGTACTCCCTAAAATCACTGAGTTTGAAGGTGTGGTATTTGAAGACTTAAAAGCGGATTATAAAGAAAGGCTTGAATTGGAGGGTGGAGCAACAATTACCTCTATAGATAACAAGTTATGGAAAGATGTTGGTGTTCAGGAAGGCTTTATTATCACTAAAATAGGTAGAACCAAAATCCTTAGTGGTGAAGATGTGATCAAAGCCCTTAAAAATTATAAAGGCGAAGAGGTAATCATTTTGGGAGTTTATCCAAATGGACAGCGCTCTTACTATGAGCTGGATTTATAATCTCATGAAGATATAATAATCAATATATGAACTGTGTAAAGGCCACCCATCGGGTGGCCTTTTTTTGCTAAAAGTCTTTGGTTAATTTAGATTGTCAAAAAAAATGAACAGCAACATAACGATTTTTCTAAAATGAAAACGATCAGTAGCTAAATGGGATTTACCAAAGCTTTTACTAAGTAAATTTCCCCCTATAGTCCTGTGGTAAACAAGAGGGTACACCATAAACTTGATTTGAATTAATATAGCAAACCTGACGGTGAAAGTAATCTTTAAAAATTCTTCTCTTTCAATTTTTCACTAACAGAGAAAGTCATTTCATCCCAATCCATGAGCCTTTAGGCCAGATCTGAGAACAGTATGTAAAAGTGGTAGGCCTTAAATAAAAAAAGCCTTAATAAAAAGGCTTGATGTGGGAGTTGAGGGATTCGAACCCCCGACCCTTCCGATGTAAATCGGAATGCTCTGAACCAAATGTCATTTTGAACTTATAAGCGTCTCAATCTTCTTCCGGCTTTTCCATCTTTTAACTTCTCGCTCTCTGAAAAAGGCTTCTTCTTTAGTTTTAAAGTCTTCAGAATAAACCACCTTCCAGTCATTCACTGTTCCGGTAAAGCCTTTCTTATGGTTGGAATTATGCTTGCGGACTCTCTCTTTAAGATCATCGCAGGTCGCTCCGATATAATATCGGTTTTTGGATGCGGAAAACAATATATAAAAGTGGCAGTCCATAAATAAAAAAAGCCTTTTAGATAAAGGCTTGATGTGGGAGTTGAGGGATTCGAACCCCCGACCCTTCCGATGTAAATCGGAATGCTCTGAACCAAATGTCATTTTGAACTTATAAGCGTCTCAATCTTCTTCCGGCTTTTCCATCTTTTAACTTCTCGCTCTCTGAAAAAGGCTTCTTCTTTAGTTTTAAAGTCTTCAGAATAAACCACCTTCCAGTCATTCACTGTTCCGGTAAAGCCTTTCTTATGGTTGGAATTATGCTTGCGGACTCTCTCTTTAAGATCATCGCAGGTCGCTCCGATATAATATCGGTTTTTGGATGCGGAAAACAATATATAAAAGTGGCAGTCCATAAATAAAAAAAGCCTTTTAGATAAAGGCTTGATGTGGGAGTTGAGGGATTCGAACCCCCGACCCTCTGCTTGTAAGGCAGATGCTCTGAACCAACTGAGCTAAACTCCCAATATTTTTATTATTAATTACTCAAATCTCTCGGTACTTTTACCGAATGAATCTTCAATTTAGCCCAAGTTTTTCGAAATCCTGACCCTTCCGATGTAAATCGGAATGCTCTGAACCAACTGAGCTAAACTCCCAAAATGTTATCAATTTAATTTTTTGTTAAGCCTTTTTCTTTCAAAGACTTTAATGTGGGAGTTGAGGGATTCGAACCCCCGACCCTCTGCTTGTAAGGCAGATGCTCTGAACCAACTGAGCTAAACTCCCAAAATATTAAATTAATTTTAGGTTACTTTTAACCTCTTAATTATTCTTTTTTCAACAAATTAACCTGGCGGTATGAAGTACACTTAAAGCATTTGGTAGTGGTAAATCACCCGATTTGGATTGCAAATGTAGGGTTAAATTTTAATGTTGCAAAAATAAATCTAGTTTTTTTCCAATTTAAATTGCTGTTAAAGCTTTTTAAAAATCAACATGTAGAACACTTCCCATTTGGAGGTACATTCTAGTGTGAGTTTAGGTAACTTCTACCCCGATATGGTGCACTTGGATTCATTGTTGATTTACACGCTTAAGCACTTTATCAACATCGGGGTTATTTCTTCAAGATTTCTTTTGTAAAGGATGATTAATTTGCCCATTTTTAAGATTAAAATTGGATCATCTAATAGGTTTTCTACTTTCCGTTAGAAGTTTGGGGGAGTACTCGCCACTAATTAATCAGTAAATGATAATAATGGCCCCTGGCTAAACTTTGGTGAGCATGCAGGATCTGCTGGTGGGTTAAGAGAAGGGAAAGGTACCAGTTTCGAAGGGGGACAGCGTGTTCCTTGTATTGTAAAATGGCCAAAGAGAATACCTGCTGGTACCATAAACAATAAATTAGCAGCTACCATTGATTTTTTTCCGACTTTTGCTGAGATTTTGAATGTGTCCTTACCTGATAGAAAGATCGATGGGATAAGCATCCTTGATTTATGGGAGAATGTACCTGATGCCAATCCTCGTGAAACATTTAGTTATTATTATCAGCAAAATGCTTTAGAAGCCATTAGGAAAGGCCATTGGAAACTAGTTTTTCCACATTCCCATCGTACTTATGGCCTTTCTACACCAGGTAGAGAAGGGGTAAATGGTGAGACAAGGCAGGTAGAAACAGATTTGGCGCTTTATGATTTACGAAGGGATCCTGGAGAACGCTACGATGTCAAAAAAGAAAATCCCCATATTGTTGCCGAACTGTCATTATTGGCAGAGGAAGTTCGAGCAGATATGGGGGATGATTTGATGAATATAGCTGGGGAAAATAGACGTGAACCTGGTAGAATTGAAACAATTAAACAATAAATAAAATGAATTTTTGTAAACTAAAATTAATCTTTTACATGGTAGCCATTGCCTATTTGGCCATGTCATGTAATACCAAAGTGCAGGAGGCGGAGGATGAAAAACCGCCGAATATTCTCTTTATCATGTCTGATGATCATGCTTATCAGGCCATTAGTGCTTATGGGCATGGTTTAAATGAAACGCCAAACATTGATAGGATAGCTAATGAAGGAGCTATTTTCACAAGAGCAACAGTAACCAACTCCATTTGTGCACCAAGCAGAGCTGTGCTTTTAACAGGTAAGCACAGTTTTATTAACGGTAAGGTAGATAATGTGCAGCCCTTTGATTGGAATCAAGACAATTTCCCTAAGCTATTACAAGCCAATGGGTATCAAACCGCTCTTATTGGAAAAATCCACTTGGATGGATTGCCTCAGGGTTTTGATTATTCTATGGTTTTGCCCGGTCAGGGCAATTATTATAACCCGGACTTTCTGGTAGATGGTAAGCGAACAAGGTTTGAGGGTTATGTGACAGACATTACCACTATTGAGGCCCTTAAATGGCTAAAGAGTGGTAGAGATCAGGACAAACCTTTTGCCTTGATGTACCATCAAAAGGCACCTCATAGAAACTGGAAGCCGGCAGAAGAATACCTGACCTTGTACGATGATAAGGACTTTACTCCTCCAGCCAATTACTTTGACCAAGAAACCAACTATGCGGGTAGAGGAACTGCCGCTAAAACGCAGGAGATGGAAATAGATGGACATGCCCGATGGGGACATGATTTTAAAATGGAAGTGGATCCTTATGGTGACAGTACCGGTTTTGCCAATGAATTAAAGCGTTTTAATCCAGAGCAACTTGCCAAATGGAAAGCGGCCTATGATCCTAAAAACGAAGCCTTCAAAAAGGCCTTTGGTCAGGGAGATGAATCTACTTTCAGTGCTGAGAAAAAGAGAGAAATCGCTCACTGGAAATTTAACCGCTACATAAAAGATTACCTTAGAACAATCAAGTCAGTGGATGATGGTGTAGGTGAAGTTCTGGATTATTTGGAGGCCAATGGTTTGGCTGAGAATACCATCGTTGTCTATAC
Organism: Cyclobacterium amurskyense; assembly: GCF_001050135.1. Lineage (GTDB taxonomy): Bacteria > Bacteroidota > Bacteroidia > Cytophagales > Cyclobacteriaceae > Cyclobacterium > Cyclobacterium amurskyense. Next base: position 2,888,484 of record NZ_CP012040.1, read on the forward strand.
TTCTGATCAGGGATTTTACCTTGGTGAGCACGGTTGGTTTGACAAGCGCTTCATGTATGAGCAATCTTTTAGAACGCCTCTTTTGGTGCGGTATCCTAAGGAAATAAAACCAGGAACCAAAATCGACAAGCTGGTTCAAAATTTAGACTTTGCACCTACATTTCTTGACTATGCAGGTGTAGCTACCCCTAAAGAAATGCAGGGAGAATCTTTCCGGAAATTGGTGAGTGGAGAATCAGGTGAATGGCGGGATGCAGTCTATTATACTTACTATGAATATCCTTCTGTACACATGGTAAAGCGTCATTATGGAGTGGCTACAGACCGTTACAAATTGATGCATTTCTATTATGACATTGACGAGTGGGAAATGTATGACCTGAAAGAGGACCCTTCTGAGATGAACAATGTATATGACGATCCGGAATATGCAGAAGTTAGAACCATGATGCATGAAAGGCTAGTAGAGCTTCGCGAAAAATATGGAGACAGCGATGAAAACGACAAAAAATACCTGGATGCTTATTTGGAAGCACGGAAAAAATAAAGAAAAGTACATGTCTAAATTTTAGATGTGGGTAAAGCCCCAATTAATGGTTCAAGTCCATTGGTTGAGGCTTTTGTATGATTTAGGTAAAAAAGTGCTTAAAACCAATATCTTTATGGGGAGTTTGAAATCACTGAACACAGAAACATTATATTTACATGAGCCATATTATTTCCCTTCTGTCTGTCCTGGTTATTACCAGTTTAAGCTTCAAGCAAATGCCTGATAGCGAAAGTAGCATCCCTCAAAATGAGTCTATAGGGATTTTGGTTTCTCCTAAAGAGCTCTTGGAAATTAAAGAAAAGGCTGATATGGGAATAGAACCCTATCGTACCAATGTGATTGAATTCCTGAGCTTTATAAACGATTTGAATAAGGCGTCTGCACAGTGGGAGGGCTTGCCTGAAGAGGTGAAAATTGTGGGTAGGAGTTCTTCTAACCCTATTCAATTAAGCTCAACAGGAGGCAAACTCGTATATGGGTTGGCCATTGCATGGCACCTGACAGGGGATGAATCCTATGCTTTAAAAGCCAAAAAACTAATTTTAGACCTTACTAGTACCTACAATTATCAAAATGAGGAAGAAAAGGAATTTCATTGGGGCGCACAGGGAATTTTAAACCTTTCCAGAGGGGGTACCCCTTATATTTATGCTGCAGATCTTTTAGAAGGTTGGGCGAAATGGACTCCGGCCGATAAGTTAAAATACCAAGTCTGGTTAAAGGATGTCATGTACCCTAAAGTGGCTTGGGCAAGTCGCTATAGAAAGAATAATTGGGGTGTAGCAGGCTCATTTTCTGCTGCCCTGATTGCCTATTACCTGATGGATCATACAGAATGGAGGCTAGAGGAAATTAGCCCTGAAGTAATAAGGTTAAGTCCTAAAGAGGCCTTTGTTGCACATAATAGGCTTCAGATAGGCCGGCAGAAAACAACTAAAGAATGGAAATTGGATGCGAAAGTTGGCCTTTGGGGGATTTTATCCAATGGTGCTATTCCCGAAGAAATCCGTAGAGGCGATGATCCTATAGACGGAGACCATCTGCCCTCCGATGGAAGTGGAACCCATTATACCATGACCTATATTGAACACCTTACTGCCCATGCAGAATTCCTACACAGGTTGGGAGACAATACTATTTATGATAATATAGAAAAGGATGGTTCAGGGTCGCTGCTCAAGGCTTACCATTTTGTCATAGACAACCCCAAAGGTTCGCATTGCTTTACCTCTAGCCGAATAAATGCTTTGTACATGGCTTACAATTATTACAAGGATCCAGCAATGCTTCTTTCCCTCGAAAATTGTGGTCCGGGAAATATTTCAGGACAAAGGTTGGCACTTTTCGGAAGATTGACCCATCCGCTAATTGAATAAGCCTCATTCTAATAGGATTAATTCAAGCAGGGAATGAGTTAGATCAAATTGAAGTTCTCCTTTCGCACCCCAAAAATAATTACTTCAGCCTGAAATTCATCCCCGCTCTTGCCCATCTCCCCGGCATTTGAACTGTTCCAGCTTCCACATAATCTGTATTGCTAATATTCGAAATTTCTGCAAAAAAGCTGAATTTCTTCAGTCGGTTGAAATCTACCCGAGCATCCAATAAGAAGTAAGGGTCCAAACTCATCCTTTCTATATACCTCATTTTAGCAGTCAATTCCAGATTTTCCTTATAAGCCAATTGTAAGCCTGTGATTAGTTGATGACGAAGTGCTGTTAAAGAATACCGGGTTTCTATGCCTTCCTTCTCTATAAGATTGGCATCTATAAAATTATAACTGATGCTTATTTCTCGTAATTTAAAATCGTTTTGTCCATTGGTAAATTGGTACTGCACTCCAGTTTCTATACCCTGAAATGTAACCTCATTAAAATTTTGAGGTACCCATGGTGATTCTGTGTCCGCTCTTGTCCATTCTATCAGATTGTCTGTGTGTCTGTTGAAATAAACTATTTCAGCCCTGAATCCTTTTTTTAATATTTTAAAGCCCCCTTCATAATTGATGGCTTTTTCAGGTTTTAGCTCATCGTTGCCTATATTGGTTGGGCCTACGTAATAAAGGTCTGTGTAGGTAGGGATTCGGTAGCTCATACCAAAATTGGCATAGGTTCTCAGCCATGAATTGAGTTGATAACCTAGTTCGGCACCAGGGAAATGTTTCCAGCCGTATTCTGAATAGTAATTGGAATAAACCCCCGCTCTAATGTCTCCAAATTCAGAGAAATTCATTCGGTGTTCTAAAAAAGCCCCCATGATGGTTCTTTCTCTCAATCCCAGGTTATTGCTGTCGATCTTTTCCTGCCTTCCTTCAAGTCCATAGCCAACTGTACCAAAGTCAGTTTCCTGACGACCATTGATTTCAATGGCATATACATTGGTAGTATGTTGGTTTTGAAAAAAGGATGGGTCATTTCTTTTCAATCTGAATTCATCTTTATTGCTTCTCCAATAAGTCCTTGTTTGTAGGTAAGTATTTCCTACTTCCAGCGTATGACTGATGGCCGCAAGGCTGGTTTGAACGCTCTCCCATTGATCAGGAAAGGAACTTGTATAAAAACCATTGGCCCCAAAATCTCTATTGGCGAAAGAGAGCATTGTCTTGATTTCTTGAGTATTTGTCAAGGCTATTCCTGCTTCATAGAAAAGGGTATTGATGGAATAATCACTGTTGTACCAATGCCCATCGCTGGCATCATGAGAAACGGCAATGTTTTGTTTATACTTTCCTATTGGAAGGGAGGCCTGAAAAGAACCCCCTCTCATCCCAAAATCACCACCGTATACGCCTGCCTGTAAGTTAAAGCTATCAGGAAGCTCGGTGATAATGTTTATTGCACCTGCATAGGCATTTTGACCATAAATTCTGGAAGCAGGTCCCTTGAGCACATCAATTCTTTGTACACTTGACAAGGGCACTGGGATGTTGACCATATGGTGGCCTGTTTGAGGGTCTGATAGTTTAATGCCATTGACCAACATAAGGGTTTGTTCAAAGGAACCACCACGGATGCCTATATCCGCTTGTACTCCACTTACACCTCTTTGTCTTACATCCAGCCCTGGAGTAAAGGATAGGATTTCCTGTAAGCTTCTTGCTGGTGTAGTTTCAATTTCTTTTCTATGGATGATACTAATGTTTCGTGAACTTTTTGAAAAGGGAATCTTCATCCTATTCTCCTTAATGATGACCTCATCTAAGGTATGTGTCGTGCTGTCATTTTGGGCAAAAGAAGTTAAAACGGTAAGCAGTAGTAAGGTAAATATTAGGTAGTATTTCATAAAATCGTTATTTGCGGTTCAAATTACCCCTCAAATTTTTAGAAATACAAATCCGAAGATCGTAGGTGTTCAATATGGCTTAGTGATAGTTCAAATTTTAAGGAAAGGATTTGGCCAAATTAACTTTTATTAGCCAGGCTTAATTGAAACTTTTTTATCCTTCAGCAGGCTTGAAATAAAGAAGGATTAATTCCGATGAATTCTTTTTTGTTCCTCAATTCCATTAATTTAGCAAAAAAAAAGAAATATGAATTATAATCATCTAAGCAAATGGCTGGTTGTAGCCCTTATGTTTTCCACCAATTGGGTTTCGGCTCAGGTGACAAGCAATAACCAAAATGATTTCAATGAATTTACTTATAGGCAAGGTTCTGCTTATAGGGCGGCTTCCGGAAAGCCAGGTCCAGACTATTGGCAAAATGCTGCCGATTATAAAATAGCTGTTACTATTGATGAAAATGAACATACTGTTGCTGGTAAAATAGACATTACCTATACCAATAATAGTCCGGAAGATTTAGCTTTTGTTTGGATGCATCTTGAGCAAAATAGATTTAAAGCCGATTCAAGAGGAACCCTTACAACCCCTATACAAGGTAACAGGTATTCCGGGGATGTGGATGGAGGTTTTTCTATAAGCAATGTTTCCGCAAAATTGAATAAAAGGGGAAGTACAACTTCTTCCAAACATATTATTACAGATACTAGAATGCAGGTGTTCTTCAATGAACCAATTCCTGCCAAAGGTGGTGAAGCTACCATATCCATGAATTTTGAGTTTAAAGTTCCTGTAAAGGGAATGGATAGAATGGGTAGATTAAAAGTGGATGATGGCACGATTTACGCGTTGGCTCAATGGTATCCTAAAGTAGCTGTTTTTGATGATGTGGAGGGTTGGAACATAGAACCTTATCTTGGAGCAGGGGAGTTTTACCTGGACTATGGAGACTTTGACTATATGGTAACCGCGCCTTATGACCATATTGTTGTTGGCTCCGGAGCTCTTCAGAATCCCAAAGAAGTACTGAATGGAACCTTGTTAGAGCGATTGGATAAGGCGAAGAATAGTGATGCAACGGTGTTTCTTGTGAAGCCGGAGGAGGTAAACAAGCCAGAATTGACCAGGCCCAAACAGGAAGGAACACTTACCTGGCATTTTAAAATTGAAAATGCTAGAGATGTAGCTTTTGCTTCATCCAAGGCATTTATCTGGGATGCGGCCAGGATCAACTTACCTGAAGGTAAAAAGGCCATTGCACAGTCTGTTTATCCCAAAGAAAGTGATGGGCAGGATGCTTGGAGCAGATCTACCGAATACAGCAAAGCATCTATAGAACATTATTCCAATAAATGGTACCCTTACCCTTACCCATCTGCGGTTAATGTGGCTGCTGATATTAATGGAATGGAATATCCAGGGTTGAACTTTTGTAGCTACAAAAGCAAAGAAGGCTCACTATGGGGTGTTACAGATCATGAGTTTGGACACAATTGGTTTCCTATGATTGTCGGAACCAACGAAAGAAGGTACGCATGGATGGATGAAGGATTCAACTCGTTTATCAACCATTACAGTTCAATAGCATTCAATGAAGGTGAGTATGGATCCAGTATGCAGCAAACCAGAAAATACCTGAATTGGTTTAACAGTGAGGATAGGGAAGGTATAGATACCTACCCTGATGTAGCCAATACTTCTAACTTGGGGATGATTGCTTACATGAAACCAGCAATAGGACTGCTGCTCTTGAGAGAGTATATTTTAGGAGAGGAACGTTTCGACAATGCTTTTAAGGCCTACATCGAAGCCTGGGCATACAAGCATCCTCAGCCTAATGATTTCTTCAATATCATGGAAAATGTAGGTGGAGAGAACCTTTCCTGGTTTTGGAAATCCTGGTTTTATGGAACAGATAATATTGATTTGGCCATAGAAAATGTAGTGCCTTACGGGAACGATCAGGTGATTATTCTAAGCAATAAAGGTGGTGTGCCAATGCCAGTGAAGCTGGGGCTTACCTACGCTGATGGTAGCAAAGAAAACATTGTGTTACCGGTGGAAATATGGCAAAGAGGAGACAGCTGGAATTACCAACACAAATCTGAAAAACAGCTAGTGGAGGTAGAAATTGATCCTGCCAAAATGCTTCCTGATATTAACATAGCCAATGACAAATGGCCAAGTGAAATTTATAAATAAGTAATAAAAAGAGAGGGAGCTAATTTGTTCCCTCTCTTTTTATTTTTTTAGCCTCTTCCCTTAAATATCATCGTTGATCTCTATCCAATAGCCATTAGGGTCTTGAAAGAATATCTGCCTAATACCATCTGGACGAAGATTAACCTTTCCATTGCTACCTTTAGAATCTCCAAAAGGCACTTGATGTTTATTCAGTTTTTCCATAAAAGCTTCCAAGTCAGTTACGCAAAAACACACATGATTGGTACGGTCTACAAGTTGTTCTTTCCAAGGCTGGTCTCTTTCTATTACATGCACAGATAGCCCACACCCAATATCAAACCAAGTATGTTTGTCATCTTTAAAGGGATCCTCAATTTTCTGAAGTCCAATAATGTCACTGTAAAATTTATTGGTCTCAATAAGGTTTCTGGCGTAAACGGCGTAATGATTGATTTTAATTTGGATAGGTTCTTTCATTGGAAATAATGGATTAGTTTCGTTCTACGGTGTATTTTTTATTAGGACCAAAACAACATAAAAAAAGCCGGTAGAATTTCTCCCCCGGCTTTTTAGATTATTGATTTCTACTCTTTAAAGAAAGCCAATGTGCCGGCATTGTCCAGCAGTTTTATCGCTTGCTGATAAATTTCATTGACTTCGTTTACTACTTTATAAAAAGCATCATCATCGTAAATATTTCTAGCCATATGGGCTTTAAGAAGAATCTTTAAATAATTTTTCGATTTGTTAAAGTCCTTCTCAATGAATTTTACTTTGTATTTTTCTCCAGTTTTGACCAAATCCTTCAGCATGGCATCTGAAATCTCGAAACCCTTGTTGAATTCCTCAAAAGGCATTTTTTCAAATTTCTTTTTATTTACATCCAGGTAGTCAAGAATGTACTCTCTCCAAGATTCGGAGCTGAATAACCTGTTGACATAACCACTCGACATGCTTGTGTCCAAAGGAACAAAGTAATCAGGCATGATACCTCCTCCTCCGTAGACTGTTCTTCCTTTTAAGGTTTCGTATTTCAAGCTGTCATTGAAGTCTATGCTATCTGCACTAAAGAATTCCCCATGCTCAAGTCTATTGTAATAATCCATCGCATAATCTTCCTCACTTTCTCCGTAAGGTTTTTGGATAGATCTGCCTGAAGGGGTATAGTACCTGGCAATGGTAAGTCTTAGCTCTGCACCGTCAGATAAGTCTATAGGCATCTGAACAAGTCCCTTTCCAAAAGATCTTCGGCCAACAATCAAACCTCTGTCATTGTCCTGTACGGCGCCAGCTACAATCTCAGAAGCGGAGGCACTACCTTCATTCACTAGTACGATTACAGCACCTTCTTCAAAAGCTCCGGGACGTACCGCAAGGGCTTCCTGATTGTATCTGTTTAATTTGCCTTTTTGAGACACAATTACCGCTTTGTCTTTCAACATTTCATCGGCAATGTTTATGGCAGCACCCATATATCCCCCAGGATTTCCTTGAAGATCCATTATTAAGCGCTTCATTCCCTCAGCTTTCAATTCCTGCAAGGCATTCCTGAATTCTTCGTGAGTATTGGCAGCAAATCTGGTAATCTTGATATAACCTGTCTGATCATCGATCATATAGGAGGCATTCACACTGTATTGAGGGATTTTATCTCTGGTTATATTGAAGTCAAGAAGTTCAGATACACGCTTTCTTTTGATAGCGATTTCTACCTGACTGCCTTTAGGTCCTCTCAATAAATCAAACACATCTCTATTGGTAACCCCTGTGCCTGCCACGGTTTCCCCATCGACCTTTATGATTTGATCACCAGATTGTAAACCGATTTTCTCTGAAGGTCCACCAGTAAGTGGTGATACCACATAAATGGTATCTCTTAAAATACCAAATTCAATGCCTATGCCATCAAATTCTCCCTCAAGCTGAGATTTCGCCAAGGCAGCATCCTTTGCTGGGATGTAGCTTGAATGCGGATCTAGTTTGCCCAGCATTTTTTCAATGCCAAATTCTACCAGTTCATTGGTATCTACACTGTCCACATAGTCCCTATTGATATAGGTAATGATCTCCTGCAGTTTGTAAATTGCTGATTTCAGATCATTTCTATCCGTAGAGGGTTCAGCAAAGGTGGCTCCAATCCAAATACCTGCAGAAATGCCTAAAGCCAGGAAAATTGGTAGTCTTATTTGTGATTTTGTATTCTTCTTTATGCTCACGTTGTTCCTGTTTATATTTTAATGCAAAGAAAAGCATCGTTTAATTTAATCGTTTTTCGCCAATTTTACAATTAAACATGTATTACAGGCGTTTCGTTTAGATAAACGTAATAATTTTAAAATCGGTGCTATAACTTACTTTTTTTACATTAATTTCTTTTAATTTTGCGTTAATGCACTCTTCTAAAAACAAACATAGAAAATCCATTGGAGAATTGGTTACAGAAAACCATGTTTTAGCTGAAGTATTGCACTATTTTGGAATAAGTTTTTTTCAACATGAGCAGCACTCACTGGAAGATGTCTGTGCCAAATACAAGGTAAACCCTTCTCAGGTAATCGATGAGTTAGAAGAATGGGCAAGTAGGGTGGAACCAACTTCGGATGAACTTTTCCTTCATCCTATTGGTGTTTTGGTAGGTTACCTAAAGAAAAAGCACCGTTATTTTATAAGGCAAGCATTGCCATTCCTTACCAGTATGGTAGAAGGAATAGAGATGGAGAAGTCTCAGAAAAGCCTAATTACTGACCTGAGACTGATGTTCCCTTTATTTGTGGATGACTTTATTCACCATATCCATGAGGAGGAGGACACCCTTTTCGAAAGGATTGCTTACCTGCATGAGATAGAAAATGGCTCAATCCCTTTGAATGAGGCAATCAAAGTGTTTGCATTGCCTTCTATTCAAAGAATGGCGGCAGAACATGATGCACATGATGACGAAATGAAGGGGATAAGGAAACTTACCAATGATTACCTCATTTCTAAAGATGCAAGTATCTCTGTGCGGGTATTGTACCTAGAACTTCAAAAACTGGAGAGTGAACTTATGATACATGCAAAAATTGAGAATGACCTGCTATTCCCAAAAGCGGTGGAGCTAGAGCGTGAGGTTTTTAGAAGGCTTCATTTGCAAATAAAAAGCAACTGATGGCTAGGATACTGGCCATTGACCTTGGAACTAAGCGGACTGGCTTAGCTGTTACTGATCCTTTAATGATTGTAGCAAGTCCCTTGGAAACTATACCTACACACCAATTGTTGGAATATTTAAAGAGTTATACAAGCAGGGAAGAGGTCTCGGCAATTGTATTGGGATGGCCCAAATCTTTGGATGGGACAGACACGAACATGACGCAGCCTGTTGTATCTTTAGAGAAAAGATTAAGAAAAACTTTTCCCAATATAAAAGTTGAATTGGTGGACGAACGCTTCACATCCAAAATGGCCATGCAATCCATGATCAGTATGGGAAGCAAGAAAAAAGACAGAAAAGAAAAGGCGGGCAACCTGGATAAAATCAGTGCCGCTATAATTTTACAAACATACTTAAATAGAAAATGATATACCCTATAGTAGCTTATGGTCACCAGGTTTTAAAGAAAGAGGCAGAAGAAATTCATGAAGGTGAGGATGTGAGCGGGTTAATTAGTGATATGTTTGAAACGATGGGCAAAGCCAATGGTGTAGGCCTTGCTGCCCCTCAAATAAATAAAGGAATACGACTCTTTGTCCTGGACAGCAACTTGATGTTGGATGAGGAGGATGATGAAATAGGTATAAGAAAAGCCTTTATTAACCCAATCATTCTTGACGAATATGGAGATAAATACACCTTTGAAGAAGGGTGCTTGAGTATTCCTGAAGTCAGAGCTGAGATCACAAGACCTGAAAAATTGACCATAGAGTATTTTGATGAAAATTGGAACCTCAAAGAAGAGGAGTTTTCAGGGATGACGGCCAGGGTTATACAGCACGAATACGATCACCTGGAAGGGATCTTATTTGTAGATTACCTCAAAGGTTTAAAAAGGAGAATGGTCAAAGGGAAATTGGTGGATATTAGCAAAGGCAAAGTGTCTACTGATTACCGAATGCTTTACCCTTGATTTAGGGTAAGTTTTTTTTCATTTCAAGACCATCTCTATGCAAAATCTTAAATTAGCTTTAGTACAAACAGATATTTATTGGGAAGACAGCGGAGCTAACCTTGCCATGTTTGAAGAAAAGCTATGGGCGATGGATCAAAAGGTAGATATAATTGTATTGCCTGAAATGTTTACCACTGGTTTCACCATGAATTCAGCCAATCAGGCAGAACCCATGAACCTGCACGCCTCAAAATGGCTGCTTCAAATGGCTGGACAGTTGAAATCTATCATTACAGGAAGTGTCATTATAAAAGAGAAGGGCAACTATTATAACCGCTTGCTTTGGGCAACTCCAGAGGGAGAACTTTTACAATACGACAAGCGACACCTTTTCAGGATGGCTGGTGAGGACAATTATTTTTCGATGGGCGAGGAGAATAAAACCTTTACCTGTAAAGGTTGGAAGATCCGACCGCAAATTTGTTACGATCTAAGGTTTCCACTTTGGTCTAGGAATAGCGCTACTCCAGAAGGAGAAATGGATTTTGATCTGCTTTTTTATGTTGCTTCTTGGCCTGCCTCTAGGGTGATGGCTTGGGACGCTTTGCTTAGAGCCAGGGCAGTAGAGAATTTATGTTATTGTGTTGGTGTAAATCGTGTTGGTGAGGATGGTAATGGTGTGGCCTATTGTGGTCATTCAGCAGCCTATGGATTCAAAGGCGAAGATATCATTCAGGCTGGAGAGTCTGCTAAGATTTCCATAGTGGAATTGGATGGCAAGGCACTTTTGGATTACAGGACTAAATTTCCGGCATGGAAAGACTCAGATAGCTTTTCCCTAGATTGATTCGATCTGAAAAATAGTTTTTAGGTTAGGTAAAAAATTCCCCTTTGTTCCCCTTTAAAGGGGGGGAAAGGGGGATTTCCTCGATAATTTTCAAGGAAACGAATCCTTCTTTAAGGACTAACAATCAACTTTCTATAATGCCTTTCGTTTTCATCGTTTATGATTTCCAATAGGTACAAACCAGAAGGGAAGCCAAAGCTGTTAAATAGATTTTCCTGATTTTTCACCAAGTCTATTCCTTTCTTTATTAGGGCTCCTGAAGGACTGTAGATATTCATCCTGGCATTCTTGTTTATTGCAATTCTAAACTCCTGACCATTTGTAGGGTTGGGAAAAAGGAGAATCTCTGTACTTGATCCCGGTTCTGAACCTCCATTGTCCGTTTGCATTAAATATTCCAAACCACCAGCCCTATTGCCAAGGATTAAATCAAAACCTTCGCCCAGTAATTTCGGCACAAATGTAATGGAGGTGTTTTTGCCAAATCTGGTTTCTGTAAATGTTTTATCTCTTAATTTTATTGAAACCTGAATCCTTTCACTTTTCTGCAGGAAATCTTCAACAGCATACAAAACCCCTTGCTGATTGATAGCCATAAGCAAAGGTTTCGCTCCAGACCTCACTGCCACTGCCAAATTTCTATCCACAGGGTTGTCTGAAAAGCCCAGAAAATCATTGGATATCAATTCGGCCTCAAAACCATCGTTGATCTTGATGGAGTAGAGTATTAATTCACCTGTTTGCCTTGCGAGGAGTAGGTAGTTATTGGCTTGATTATGGAAAAAATGAACCTGATCTAAGCCTCGAAGCACCATAGATGGGAGATTCAATTCACTTCGGTCCTCAGGACTTGTGACATTGGAGATGAAAATTTTCTTTTCGGGCACATTGTTTTCATAATAGTCCCCAGTAACAATATGGTAGGATTGATTGTCCTTTGTTGAAAACCTTTGGTAGGTCGGTTCTGTTAGGTTTAGTTCGCTGATATTCAGGTAGTCATCAGTGATTGGTCTGGCCTGATTGTCTCTCAATTCATAAGCCCATATTCTACCTTGTATCTCATTAGCTACCTTGGCATTTGCCCCAATGTAGAGCTCGCCATTGTTTTGGTTGCCTACAAGAAATGGCCGTGAATTTTCTCCAAAATCCAACATGTCATCTTTTAAAAAGAGGCTTGGGCTGGCATCCGGATTTGGGGAAAGTCGGTACAATGCTTTTGCAAAGTCTATTTTATAAGTGAAAGATGTAGCAGAGGAATGAGAAGAAACAATCAAATCGTCTTCCAATACATACCCTGCATGGAAAATTGGGAATTGAGGCAACTGTCCGTATTGAGGGATGTTCGTACTTAAGGTGGAAAATACAGGAGCCTCATCGGTTCCGGTGTTGGGTAAGAAGTAAAGGGAATTGCATTCGTCGCGGCCCATCAGCAGGTCTTTGACACCATCCTGATCAAGGTCCTTGTAGAGCAGGGTATGGCCACCAGAATGCAGCACCTTAAGTCCGTCAGTGTTTTGACGGGCATTGCTTAAAGGTGCTCCACCACAAGTAAAGCCAAAACTTACCTCACCACAACCACAAAACTCAAAGTTTCCCCAATGGTTTTGAGAGGCTTTGAATTGGTCTATATCCGGAGAACCATTGCGTTCCATACTGGTATTCTGGTAGTACTCCAAAAAATCTCCTGAGGCAAAGTTAAAAGTAAGCACGTCTAAATCTCCATCCTTGTCTATGTCTTCAATTAGCGGGATGTCTAGTATATTGGCCGTAAGGTTGGAGCCATTTTCCAAACGTAGAAAGCTTTGAGCGACTTCCCAAACGGGCAATGAACTGTCTTGAGGGGTAATGTTTTTATAGGCCTTGATGCCAAATGGAGAACCTGTAAACAAGTCTTTTTTACCATCTCCATCAAAATCAAGCAGCAGTAGAAAAGCGTTTACATCTTCAGGGAACAGGTAGCTTCCTCCTGGGAGAAATTTATAAGCAGCCCCACTTTTCTCAAAAACCTGAATGCTTCCTGAATTTATGTCCCAAATAACCAGTTCTTCCTCACCATCGTTATCACTATCAAACTGTTGGAATTGAGCCGCGTTTATCCCTCCGGCAAATGCCATGGGCAGGCTTTTTCCATCGGCATCCAATACCTCCATGTTTGTATTAAACTCAAAGTTATATTGGGCTTTTACCAATGTGGTGACGAAAATAAGCAACAAGAAAAGGTAGATTGATTTTGTCAACATAAGTGATAATTGCGGTTTGGAAGCGAAATCTTCCTTAGGGGTAAAATTAATTTTTTGCTTTCCATTAAGAAAGGTATTTTTGAACTTTAACGGCAATTAATGAAAACAGATACATTACTTTTGCCTCTAAACAGGTGGATGGAAGTACTTGTTTGAATTTGCCTTCAAAAAATGATTAACCACAATGGATAAGATAGCACAATTGTATTCCCTTTTTCTTTCTTCAAAACGTGTTTCAACAGATACCCGGACAATTGAAGAAGGAGATTTGTTTTTCGCCTTAAAAGGCCCCTCTTTTGACGGCAATCAATATGCGAAAAGAGCCTTGGAAGAAGGTGCCATGGCTGTGGTAGTGGATGATCCGGAAGTGGTGGAGGATGAAAAGTATTTTTTGGTGGATGATGTTTTAACGGCATTGCAGCAATTGGCTACCCATCATCGGAAAGAATTGTCAATACCTGTTATAGGATTAACGGGTTCCAATGGCAAGACCACTACCAAGGAATTATTGATTAGGGCATTGTCATGTAAATTCAAGGTGCAGGCGACTTTAGGCAACCTCAACAATCACATTGGTGTGCCCCTGACGCTTTTGGGCTTGAAGGAGGAAACTGAGATTGCTATTGTAGAAATGGGGGCCAACAAGCAAGGGGATATAGATGAATTGTGCCGGATAGCCTTGCCTACCCATGGGCTGATTACCAATATAGGTAGGGCCCATTTAGAAGGCATGGGAGGGACTGAAGGAGTATTGAAGACAAAAACAGAGCTTTTTCAATTTTTATTGGAGACGGATGGGCAGGTGTTTATTAATTCCGGGCAGGAAATCTTTACCAATATGATCAGAAGGTTTAAAAACCCTGTTCTCTTTCCAGGTAAAGCTGATTTTTGCCAGGTAACTTTCCTTGGTGCATCGCCGAATGTGTCCTTTAGCTTGCCTCCCGAGGAAACTAGCTATGTATCCAATCTTATTGGGCATTATAATTTTGACAATATAGCAGCAGCCCTTTGTTTGGCCAAGTATTTTGAGGTGCCTATGAAGGAAGCGGCGGCAGCCATCGCTGCTTATGTACCAGAAAACATGCGTTCCCAGATCATTGAAAAAAGAAGCAACCTGATTTTACTGGATGCCTACAATGCCAACCCTTCCAGCATGGAAGCAGCCCTTGAGGCATTTGGCAAGTTGAATAAACGCAAGCACAAGATGGTAATCCTTGGGGATATGTATGAGCTTGGAGAATACAGCAAAGCTGAACACGAGAAGTTGGGAGAACTTGTAAGTAAAATAGCCCTGGATAAAATCTGTTTTACAGGAAAAGACACCCAATATGCCCTTTCCAAAGCCCCCAAAGCCCTTTATTTTCCAGATGCCTTTTCCTTAAGAAACTGGCTTCAGGATTCCAATTTAGAAGATTATCAGATTCTCATCAAAGGGAGCAGAGGAATGAAGTTAGAAGGATTGCTTGATTTTATATAGGGGCTTTTGAGAAAACCCGGTGAACCTTATAGTCCACCATTTTTTCAAAACCTTCAGCCATAGCTACCCTCTCCCGGAGGCTGAGCCTGTCGAAGCCGTAGGAATCGAAGAACGTCAGAAACCACCCAACTATTTTTATCCGGATTGAATTCAGGATTTATTTAATAAAGTTGGAAACTTTCAGCATTGTAGGTCCAAGTTACACTACGTTAAACTTGGACCAGTGGTACCAGTCGTACCGGAGGCTGAGCCTGTCGAAGCTGTAGGAATCCTCTCCCGGAGGCTGAGCCTGTCGAAGCTGTAGGAACCGAAAATGTCAATAACCTACCTAACTCCCGGAGACTGAGCTTGTCGAAGTCGTAGGGATCGAAGAACGTTAAAAAGATATTGAGTCTAGGGGCCAAACAAGGGTACTTCGGAACTGGGGTAGGGTACTTCAGAACCTACCCATTGGAGTTTAAAACCTCAATTACCCACCTTAAAACAGGTATGGGGCACCTAAAACTGACAAGCTTGGACCTTTTAACTCGAATTTTCCAGTTCAGAACTGATATTTTTCACCTCAAACCTGAAAAATTCGACCAAAAACTGACAAAAAACAGGGTAAAAACTGGAAAATATGACAAAATTTCAGGAAAAGTCTTTGGATAGGGTCAAATTTTCCAGGTTCAGAAGTGGGGAGGGGTACTTCGGAACTCGATGATTTCAGCTTTTTTATTCAAGCTTCCACCTTTTAGGTGGAAATTATTAGGTTTTAACTGATAATTATTAGCTTTTTTCCGGAAATTCCCACCTTTTTGGCAGTATTTTTTAAGTTTTAACTGATCCATTTGACCAAAAACTGACAAGAGAGAAGGTTGAAAGTAAAGCATTTTGGTAAAATGATGGTTTGCATTGGGTTTTTGAATTAAACTCGGATCAAGAAAAAGGATTTTCTGTGCTCTCTTATGCAAGGTTGAAATCACTATAAAATCAGCAGTTAAGAGATTACAAGAGGCAATTGACTATTTGGGGGTAAATCATGGGTATAAGAGAACATAAAGGTTTCCGGCATTTTCCGTTTGTTAAATGTTTGTAAACGGTTACCAAACGGTTAGAGCGAAATATACATTAAACCTATCATTTTGCTAAAAACCCCTTTTTAAAGGCCATAAAGGGTTTTTTCTTTAGAAGTATTTAGTTAGTTTAGGGGAGTATAATAGATATACACGCAACTCTTAAGCAAAATATAGCTTTATACAATTGTTGTATTGAATTTGACAAACTTTTAGGTTAATCTACAGGGTTTTTAGCGGGAGAGGAATTGTAATTGTTTTGAAGGCGGTAAGCCGACTTTCAAGTCTTTGCGGTGAGACCGTGCAAGTGGTGATCACTTGTAGACGTGTCGAGAACGTCTCAAAGACTTGATTGAAGTTAGCCCTTATCCTTCAGAAAGTCAAGGAATAAGGGGTAAAAATCAAAAACAATTACAATGGAGTAGTTGGCTTGTTTGCTAACTTTCCAGCAACGGTTCTTATCCAAGCATAAAAATCCATAACTGGAAATAAAACCCTGATAGATAACAGGTAAATAGGTAAAGTTTGTCCAACTCCGTTTTTCTTTAGAGATGCCCGCAGGAGCGGGAGGAGAAGGGTTTGTTTTTACAAAGGCAAAGAAAAACTCAATACAACAGTAGGTATCTATCAATTTGAATAAGCGTAACTAGTCCTTATATTGTCTTCTTCAAACAGTAGATACCCTATTGTTGTGTGTAATTAAAACCAACCAAAAAGTATACAACATTCGAAAATCTGTATAAAGAGTTTGACCTACTTCCATCCGACCTTTGTCTTAACGAAAAAAGACAAAATGAAAACGAATCAATTTGGTAAAAAGGGTTGGATGCCAGACAGAATTGGAAACTTGAATGGTAAAATTTATATCATAACAGGTACCACAAGCGGAACAGGATTTGAAGCTGCAAAAATCCTTCTTTCAAAAGGTGCAAAAGTGATAATGCTCAATAGAAACCTAAAAAAAGCGGAAGACACCATCACAATATTGAAACAAGAATTGGGTAAAGATATTGAAGTAATTAACATTCAAATGGACTTATCCAAGCAAGCATCTGTAAAAAAAGCAGCTGAAGAAATATTAAAAACAGTTCCTCAAATAGATGCTCTTATTTGTAATGCAGCAATTGCCCAAGTACCGAAACAGACGCTAACTGTAGACGGTTGGGAAAGTCAAATGGGAACGAATTACTATGGAAATTGGACATTGCAAGCTTTATTGTTTCCGCTTATTGAAAAGTCCAAAGGTCGAATTGTAACAGTTGGAAGCATGGGTTATGATATGGGAATTAAAACCATAAAATTCGATGATTTGAATTGGGACAAAGACTATACACCTAACGATGCTTATAGTCAAAGTAAACTCGCACAGATTATGTCAATGTACGAATTACAAGATAGATTGAAAGAAGTTGGAAAAACAGATGTTAAAGCCTATGCGTGTCATCCTGGTTCTTCAAGAACCAACTTGATAAATACAAGCGGTAGTTTTATGATGAAATTCATCTTTAATCTGATGAAATTATCCCCACTAACACAATCTGCCGAGAGAGGTGCGTATCCCCAACTAATGTGTGCCACAGAGCGAAATCTTGACCAAAATGGTTTTTACGGACCTACAGGAAGAAGTAATTGGGTAGGTCCTGTTGGAGCACACAAAATAGAACCTCACGCTAAAGATAAAACAGTAGCAAAACGACTATGGGAGGTTTCAGAAAAAGAGACAGGAGTAAAATGGAATATTTAAATTAGTGAAATGAAACACTTCAAAACCTTATCATCCTATTTAAAGTATTTGGAGTTGCCTCGTCCAGAGCACCCAATGTTGAGTGTTTTTAATTCAAAAGGCGATGGCTACTTGCCTTGTCCAAAAGAAAGTTCACCACCAATTACCAATGACTGCTATACCATTAGTTTTAAAAAGTTTGTAGAAGGCAATTTAAACTACGGTCGCACCCAATACGATTTTACTAATGGTGCATTGTTTTTCATCTCACCAAGACAAGTCTTGCAATGGGATAATAGCGTAATTTTTGAACAAAGAGGGTTTTCTATAAATTTTCATGAAGATTTTTTGAAAGGAACAGAATTAGCACAACGCATAAAAAAATATGGTTTCTTTTCATATTCCGTAAATGAAGCTTTGCACCTTTCGCCTAAAGAAGAAAAACAAATAGAATCCATTGTAGAAAATATTGAAATTGAATATCAAAACAACCAAGACGAGTTTAGTAAAGGCATCATCATTTCTCAATTGGACACCTTGCTCAAATACGCAAACCGTTTTTATGAAAGGCAGTTTTTAAATCGAAAAGAATTATCCAATAATTTGTTGGAGCAGTTTAATCATTATTTGGACTCATATTTTGAATCGGGAAAACTACAAGAAAATGGCATTCCGAACATAGAGCAGGTAGCAGATGAATTGTCTGTTTCACAACGTTATTTAAGCGATACGCTTAAAAAACAAACAGGCAAAACCACAACTGAACATTTGCAATTGTATTTAATTGACGAAGCAAAAAACATTTTACTGCAACCAAATAAAACTGTATCAGAGGTTGCTTATGAATTAGGGTTTGAATATCCAGCCTATTTTTCGAGACTGTTCAAAAAGAAGGAAGGTATAAGTCCATCTAAATACAGAGAAAAATATAAACTAAACTAAAATGGAATTATTAAAATTAGCCACAGAATGGGCAAAAACGGAAGTCTTTTCGACCCGTTTCTTTATTTTTTTTGCAATTGGTTTTTTAATTGCCAGTATTGGATTTTGGCAATTAGGAAAAACAGATTTAGCAAAAGCTTATATCATTCCAACTTTAGTAGCAGGCATATTACTTTTGATCATTGGCAGCGGTCTTAACTACACAAATATTCAAAGAGTAAATCAATTTCAAAAGGACTTTAATACAGATACTTCTTCCTTTTATAAATCCGAAATAGAACGAACCGAAAGTACCTTAAAGGAATACACTGTCGTATTTAAAGTAATTCCTATTTTAATTATTGTAGCTGCATTAATAATTCTGTTTATTAATACGCCTACTTGGAGAGCAATTAGCATTACATTCATTGCAATGTTAATAGTCATCTTGTTAGTTGACGGAACTGCACACTCGAGAATTGAAGCTTACCATAATGAATTGAAACTGGTGGACATAGAAAATAAAAAATAACTACACACAACAAGGTGTATAGTGCATAGCACCCTTCGGGATGCTACGACACAATACACTAAACGTTATGTGGCATTTAAAAAACATGAGACAACTATTCATAATATTCACTCTGATTTCATTTAATGCTTGTTCACAGGACAAGCAGAAGAATGATATAGAAGTATATGAATTACCTGAAAGAATTCAATACGTAAACAATCCCAATTCAAATGATTCTCTCTGTATTTCTGAAATTGAAAGAGCAAAAAAAGATATTAATAATGGAAAGATTGTTTTTACACAAAGTGCAGGGTTTCTTTTCGGAGACATTCGATACGAAAGAGAACTGAGAGAACTCTGCAAGGAAAACGGACTTGTTTTTGAATTTGATTTAATTGGTTGTGTTGTATTTGAACATCAAACTCAAGGTTGTTATGGAGACTACATGGATAAAGTAATCATCGACAAATATGGAATTGACTTCAAAGAAAACCTGCATAAAGAAGCAGATAGTCTTTTCCTATCTCGAACTCAATCAGAAAATAAAATTGTAGAATACTGGGATTGTGACGAAAGGCCAAGATTGCCGAATGAAAATAAAAGAACAAGCGATTACATACCAAGTATTACTGTTGACAGTCTTGATATAAAGGAGAAAAAAGGAAATTATGGTGGTTGGCCATTCTTTGACTTAGGGTTTACTGTAGAAAAGGATAGTACAATTTCAGGATTTTATTCTCGCAACTTTGTAGCTCAGCTTGAAGAAAATGAAGAATATAAAAACGAACTTTTTGAAATTGCTGTAACACACATAAAGACGAAATATTCGACTTGGGTGCCTGGAAAAGTCAATGGTGTGCCTGTCAGGGCAAAAAATAACGTTAGAATATTTATAAAAAAAAGAATAAAAAACGCCACATAATAACTAAGCATTCTGACGGCTGGAACAGCCTAGTCTGAATGCAGTGTTGAACGAAGTGATGTTGGGAATTAGGGTTACTATGGGGAATGGTTTTCTCCTTTTGCTTTTTTAGCTTTGGGAGAATGAAAAAGTTTTTGATTTTAAGTTGTTCTATGGCCTAGGGTTCTTTGGTTTAGTAGCTATTATTCATTAGGTAAAGGGTTTTGGAGTGAATTTGAGGCTGTTTTTGCCATTAGGGCATACCTGTCCCATTAAGCTAAATGGCGCTTTTTATTTTGTTTCTTGATTTTGTTAAACCAGTTGGCTGGTGGCCCTCTTTGGTCGAAGCACGCCACTGTATGCAGTTCTCCGGTTTTGCAATAGGAACACTTTCTGAACAGGGAAGCCGGTTTTTCTCCTACTTCTATTACGACCTGACCGACCTGACTGTCGATACTGACCTTATGTGTTGCCTTGAAGGCACTGGCCAAGATTCCATAATGTCAGATGCGGGTAAAGACCTTTGGTCAGACCCCGACTATAGGGACAAGTTAGGTAGCGTGAACCTGCTTAGGAATTCAGAAGCCTACAGTGTACAAGTTTCTTTTTCAACCTCTGGAATAATTTGGTATCTTCGATACAAAATGCCCATGCTGGGCATACACAATGGCTATAAGTAATTGCTTGTGCTCATCTACTTCTCAAAATCTGTAGGGATTTTCAGTTTGGTGCGTACTTGCAAAGTTAAGTGTTAACTCACACAATTAGCTATAGCCGAGACCGTTACCAGTAAGGGGAAAACAAACTAGAAGACAAAGTGATAAATACTAAAAAAATTCAATAACAATATAAGTTCTTGTTTTGAATGACAAAAATTAAATAACCATATGGATAAAACAATTAATTTATATAAAGATGTTAGTATAGAAAAGACAAAATTAGGAAAATATGTAAGTGTTGGCGATAATTCAAGAATAGTAAATTGTCATTTAGAGGAATATGTTAGGGTAGACAGAAGAAACTACTTTCAAAATACTAGTATAGGTAAACACACGTATACAGGGTGTGACACAAGAATATATAACGCAACGATTGGGAAATTCTGTTCTATTTCTTGGCATGTTACTATTGGGGGAGGGGAACATAAGATTGATAGAATTACTACTCATGACTTTTTATACAATCCTAACTCTAATCTTAATATTTACAATACAAAGGATTGGCACAATAGATATGAGAAAAAAGTAATAATAGGTAATGATGTTTGGATTGGAGCAGGTAGCGTTATTTTAAGAGGTGTGGTGATTGGTGATGGAGCGGTGGTTGGAGCAAACTCTGTAATAACAAAAGATATTCCACCCTACGCAGTTGTAGCAGGAAATCCGGGAAGGGTAATAAAATTTAGATTTCCCGAAGATATAATTGATAGAATAATGAAACTGAATTGGTGGGATCTAGATGATTCGGTAATTATAAATGAGTTAGAATCGTTTAGAGATGGGGATATACTTCATACCCTTAATAAACTTGAAAAAATTAAAAAATGAATATATTATTAACGTCAGTAGGTAGAAGAGGCTATATTGTCGATTATTTTAAGCAAGTATCAAAAGATGCTAAGATTCATGTATGTAATAGTGTGTTTACAATTGCTTTCAGAAAAGCTGATTTTAGCTTTATTGCACCAAATATATATGACAATGATTATATTGATAGTTTAGTAGAGTATTGTAAAAAGCATAAGATAGATGCAATAATGTCGTTATTTGACATAGACCTAGTAGTTTTAGGTTCGTCAGAAAAGCGATTTGAGGAAATTGGTGTTAATTTAGTTCATGCGCCACTGAAAACCCTTAAAATATGTAATGATAAATGGTTGACATTTAAATTTGCACAGGAAATAAACATTGCAACTCCTAAAACATATCTATCCATAGAAGATGCATTAAAGGAAATAGAGTCAAAGCGTGTTTATTATCCCTTAATTATAAAACCTAGGTTTGGTATGGGGTCTATTGGTCTGTATGTTGTAGACAATAGAGAAGAGTTGCAAGTTCTGTATAATAAATGCAAAAATGAGGTGTTTAATTCCTATTTGAAGTATGAGAGTGCCGATTTTAAGGAAGAAAGTGTATTGATACAAGAGTTTAAAAAGTCGAAAGAATATGGATTAGATATAATTAATGACTTGAATGGTAATTTTGTAACTGTAATTCCTAAAGAGAAGGTGGAGATGCGTTCTGGAGAAACAGATTTAGGTTTGACGGTTGACAATGCAAGATTTATTGAATTAGCTAAAAAATTATCCCAAGCAACTAAGCATAAGGGTATTCTTTCTGTGGATATACTTGCTGATGAGGCCGATACCTTGAATTTGTTAGAGATGAATTGTAGAATATCTGGACACTATCCAGTTGCGCATTGTGCTGGTGTAAATTATCCAAAACAATTAATAGAATGGTTAAATAAAAAAGAAACTAACTTAGAAAATTTTGAGTATAAAAGAGGTGTATACGTAACAAAGGAGCTTCTGCCAGTTGTTTGGCAATGATACTCCTGTGCATATGAGTCGACACTAACAAGACCAGACTCAAGAAGTATCAAAAATAAAAGATTGCCAGTACCGAGCGTAACGAACGGCTGAAAATTCGTTACCCAACTGTTTATAAGATGGTGGAACCGACCCATTGGTGTTGTCCTACAGGGGAGAACATCAAACCACCATAAGGTGCTTTGGTAAAGAGTCAAGGTATTGAGCGTTATGGAAAAGGCCAGGTCAAGAGCGTGGTCAGGCAAGGATAAAGGAGATGAATGCAAATGAACCTCTGATGAAGTGTCCCTGATACTCAGGGCAGGCTGAGAAAGTGCTACATTCTGTCAAAAGTGTTTGAAGTATGACAAACATTACGAGTTCAGTGGTTACCTGTTTATGACTGGACGGCAGGGTTTAGCTATCTGGTTTTTCTTTACTTGTCATGGTAACGAAAGAAGACCCAAAATACGACCTTAAAATTACTACCCTTGTTCAAATAAGGGGGGTAAGGTTGAAGAACAGCTAAAATAGGAGCTTCTTTGCCATAAAATATATACTTTTTGACCATCCAATTAAAACTACAATAATGTTAGCCACTACTCGAGAAAAATTACAAACTGTTAGTACTGCCACACTAGCCACAGCCTTGTTTAAACGAGGTCTTAAAAATCAATTCATTCAAGGGGTTAAGCCATTGGAAAAAGGGAAGCCTACCATGGTGGGAGTAGCCTTTACTTTACGGTATATTCCTGCAAGGGAAGATCTTAATCCCATTACTGTATTTCAAGACCCTAGACATCCTCAACGGGTGGCGGTAGAAACCTGCCCCAGTGGAGCGGTTTTGGTTATCGACAGTCGAAAAGACAGTAGGGCGGCTTCTGCAGGTTCTATTTTGGCTTCTCGCCTGATGGTCCGTGGTGCTGCAGGGATTGTTACGGATGGGGGATTTCGGGATTCCGCTGAAATTGCCAAGTTGGACATGCCTTCCTATCACCATTCCCCTTCTGCCCCGACCAATTTAACTTTACACCAAGCCATAGACATCAATGTACCTATTGGGTGCGGTGACGTGGCTGTTTTCCCTGCTGATGTGGTAGTAGGTGATGATGATGGGGTAATCGTTATTCCTGCTCACTTGGCTGATGAAATCGCCGATGAGGCCATAAGCATGACCCTTTACGAAGATTTTGTAACCGAAAGGGTATTGGAAGGACATCGCATCGTAGGATTGTATCCGCTCACCTTAGAAGCGAATAAAAAAGAATTTGAGCTGTGGAAACAAAAAATGGAGGCTTCAAAGGACTGAATCAAATAGCCTGAATTGAACCGCAGCCTGAGCCTGTCGAAGGGAACGGTTCAATTTAGGCAACACTTCAACCCGAAATATGCAATAGACATTCTATTACGTGCTGAAATCGCTTTAAAATCAGCCACTTCGTTGCTGTTTTCAATTTCACCATAGCGGTGCTATGCTAAAATCTCCAAACAGTCTGATTTTCTTGCGATTGCAACACTTCCCGTAAACACGGGACAGGCTATTACGAATCCTATTACATAATCCGGGTTCAATGAATTAGTAAAAGGGTGCCTGGTATAATGCTTTTTATGGGGAATGGTTTTCTTTTTTTAAGTTTTTGGGCAGAGCGTTTGAAAAAGTAGATATTTTTAAGTAATTCGTTGTTCTAATTTACCTTTTTAATGACAGTAACCTTTGATTTAGGCGTTTTTTGGATTCAGATCAAACCGATTTATTATTTTACCTCTAATTGAATGGGGACTGAAATTTTATTTGCGTAGTTACTTTTAGATCAATAAATAATTTTTGAGCCATCAGGTTCTATTTAATATTAGTTATACCAACAATGAAAAAACTTTTTATATTAATTATTTTCATCCAAATAGCTTCACCTGTTTTTGCTCAAAAAGAAGCGAATAATTGGGCGCTTTCGAATTATCAGCTAGACTTTAATGCAGAGGAGCCTGAAGTGCATTTCGAATATGCTGAATACCTCAATGTGGGATTAGGACTAATAAGCGATGAAAATGGAGATTTGCTGTTTTATTCTGATGGGTATTCTATTTGGAATAAAAATCATCAGTTGATGCCTAACGGATCTGAAGTAATTCCTTCTCCAGAAGGTTTAACTTCCCGAGAGTCATTGGTAATCCCTCACCCTTCAGACAATCAATTGTACTATTTATTTACTGTAGATCCCTGGGAAGGTTTTGAGTCTTCGGGCCTCTATTACTCAGTCATTGATATGACTCTTGAAAGTGGTTTAGGAGATGTAAAGAGCAAGGGGAAAAAAATATTAGCCAATACCAGCAAACGAATTACAGCCGCACTTCATGAAAATTTAGAAGATTATTGGGTGGTAGTACATGAATACAATACCAACAATTATTATTCCTTCTTGGTTAATTCGGAAGGTATTTCAAATAGGCCTGTTGTCAGTCAAATAGGAGGAGCTTATGAACTTTTTCAAGGGCAATTGAAGTTTTCTCCCGATGGAAGAAGAATAGCATCCAGCCGAGAATATGACAATTTAAATAATACATCTTTAGATTTATTTGATTTTGACTCTGGCACAGGAAAGTTGACCAATGGAATTAATTTAGTCCTTCCAGCTAAGAGAACTAGTTATGGTGTAGCGTTCTCGTCAGATGCTAAAAAACTCTACGTAAGCCAAGAAGGTAGTTCAGGTGAAAGTGGACTGTATCAGTTTGACCTTGAATTTTCAGACAAGGCATCAATCCAAGATTCTCGAAAACTTTTGCACAGGGAGGTATTTAATCAATTTCGCTTTTTACAATTGGCAACAAATGGAAAAATCTACATAACAAAAGGTGGAGGAGGAGGTGGAACTGAGCACTTGGGGGTGATATCAAATGTTAATGAAATCGCTGAAAATGTTGTAGTTGAGGAAAATGGTTTTTTTACTGAAGGGGGCTATTCACTTGCCAACGCTACCCCAAACTTTATACAGAATTACTTCTTCAAAACAAGTTTTCTTCAAGAGGGGACCTGTCAATCCTCTCCCACTAATTTTAGAATAACCAATCCATATCTTTTAAAATCAGCGCATTGGGATTTTGGAGATGGGGCTACATCCGTAGAGACCAATCCTCAACATACTTATATTGAAGCAGGAACTTATGCAGTTACCCTCACAGCTAATTACGCTGATCATTCGGATGTAATTACCAGAGATATAACGATTGATCCATTTCCGGTCCTAGAACTTGGAGAGGCCTTGGAATTGTGTTCTGGCTCCAAATTAACTGTTGAAGATTTATATGCGTCTTATCGTTGGAGTACAGGAGATACAACGAATACAACCAGGGTTAGCCAGACTGGTTATTATATTATTGAGGTTACGAATGAATTTGGATGTGCTTCTAAAGATTCGGTATATATTGATGTCGTGGAATTACCGGAGATCAACCTTCCTGATACACTTTCTCTTGGAATTGATCCAGTTGAAATTAATCCTGGACAATTCAATAATTACGCTTGGAGTACAGGCGAAATCACTCCCTCAATTTTTATTGCGCAGCCAGGTTGGTATTCAATACTTGTGTCAAATGAAATTGGATGTGAATCAGCTAAATCATTTTACGTAAGTGATGATTCTGAAATACAGGAAAAGCCAAATAAATGGATTCGCCTTAACCCGCATCCCTCATCTCTAGCGGGAACTGACATTGTTTTTGTCGATGATTTTTCAGGATTTGTCGTTAACAGTGAGGAGTTGCTTATAACTAAAGACCAAGGGAGTAACTGGGAGAAATTAATGAATTTAGACAATGGTTTCAGGATCAGTTTCAAAGATGGTTATGGGATCATTATCGGTAGTAGAGGGGCAATATACAAATCAACTTATAAAGGAGAAGGGTGGAACCTATTGGAGATAAACCTTAATGATAAGCTCAACAGTATCAGTCAGCTCAGCAAAGAAACCTTTTTCATTACAGGTGATAGCACTTTATATAAAACTTTTGATGGAGGGGTAACCTGGAGTGAATTGGAGATCCCAGATGTGACCGTTGAAGATGCTTATTTTATCAGTGAAAATATAGGCCATGTAGTCTGTAAGAATGGTGTTATTAAGAAAACAATTGATGGTGGAGAGACTTGGTATTTGACGGAAGCTTCAAATACAGCTCCTTCTAATTTTTTCAGGGTCACTTTTGTCAATGAACAAATTGGTTATGCAACACAAGAACATAGTGAAGTATACAAAACTACAGATGGAGGAGAAACATGGCATGAAATAACATCACTTGATGCAGCTTACGCAATACAATTTATTGATAAGAATATTGGGTTTATTGCTGGTGAAGATGGCGTCATTCACAAAACTGAAGATGGTGGAGATACATGGGATTGGCTAGGGTTTGATGGTAGAGAATTCGGAAATAGCCTTTATGGTATTCATTTTATTAACACAAACCTAGGGTTTGCCACAGGGCTAGGTGGTAGAATTATCCGGACTTTTGATGGGGGAAAAACTTGGGAAAACTATAGCATCACTTACGGTGAAATCTCAAACGTAGAAGTTACATCAAATGAAACAGTGTATGTGCATGTGGGTAATGATATCATTAAATCGACAAATCAAGGGGAAGAGCTGATCAACTTGGGTAGTCCCTTTATAGATCAGAAAACACAAGAAATTGACTTTATAAGTAATGAAATTGGGTTTGCCTTAGTAGGTGGCACACCTGGTTCTTCAGGGATTAGTAAAAAGGTTCTAAAAACAGTTGATGGGGGGCTAACATGGTCCTTACAAAATAGGAATGATATTGAATATGGATCTAATGGCCTTATAGCTATGAATTTTATAGATGAAAATACAGGATTCATAAGCGGAAGTAGAGGGCAGATATTTAAAACAGTGGACAGTGGCATTTCATGGACAGAAATTAATTCCCCAGGAGATAGAATTGGAGAATTTCAGTTTACTGATTCGGATATAGGATATGCATTTAACACCTACAGTTACTACAACCGGGTTTTTAAAACAATGGATAAAGGGGAAAATTGGGAGTTGATATATGAAAATTCTGGAGACCCAATTTATGCCATTCATTTTA
The DNA here is from genome assembly GCF_001050135.1 of Cyclobacterium amurskyense. GTDB lineage: Bacteria > Bacteroidota > Bacteroidia > Cytophagales > Cyclobacteriaceae > Cyclobacterium > Cyclobacterium amurskyense. The sequence continues at coordinate 2,915,894 of NZ_CP012040.1, forward strand.
TTGATAATGAAGTTGGTTACCTTATTGGTGATCCGGAATTGGGCTTGCATAAAACCAGTAATGGAGGAGATACATGGGAGGCTATTGATATTCCGAGTGGTTGGTTTAAAGATGTCTATTTCCATAATGAAAACTATGGATTTATTTGTAATGAAAATGGATATGTTTTTGAAACTTTGGATGGAGGCAAAAACTGGGAACCTACAAATGAGCTTTCTGGAATAATGTCTTTTTCAAGCCATCAAAAAGAAATCTATGCGTATGGGGTTAATGGTAATCTTCTTAGAACCAATATCTTGTTGAGCGATCAGTTTAGATTGTCTTCATTAGAAGTTGCTGATTATAGAGAAACGAAGACTACGCTCTTAAATATGGAATTGTTGTCAAGCATTGATAACTTGGTTGTTAGTCTTGAACTTAGCTCAGAAGGGTCCACCATTGGGCTTTATGAATATGGGATAGTAAATGCAGGGACTGAAAACCTGGAATGGGAATTGTCCAACCTGGAAGACAATAGCACTTATTATTGTCGGATTAAAATTGAATTTGGAGACGAGGTGTTTTTCAGCGAGCAAATAATGTTTGACACCTTTCTTTCAGATCCAATTTTGGGTTTAGAAGAAGGTTTTGGAAAAGACATAGTGATTTATCCCAACCCTACTGAAAATTTCTTAAAAATAGAGGGATTTGATAATTTGTTAGAAGCCGTACTACTCAATCTAAATGGTGTTGAAATCAAAAAAGAATTGGTAAACCCTTATACTATGGATCTATCAGATATAGCTCCTGGAATTTATATTCTTCTTCTTAATGGGAAAACGCATCATGTGTTTAGGCAAGTAATAGTTCGCTAACAAAAAACAGTAGGCGACCAAGGACAGGCTTTAGCGTAATTAATAAAGTGGATTGCTCTAAAGCCTGTGTTTTATCGGTCAGAAATTAATAACCAAGAGACAAAAATAAGCAAGAGGACCTACCTAAAACTGGTAGCTTTCCTATTCAATTCACATTAAACGGTAAAAATATCCTGTACTTAACACTTCAGGTTTTGATAAGAGGCCACTGATCCTTTGGTTTTTATTGTTACTTTTAAAAGTAGTTTTATTGGGTAAAGAATCACCTCCCCCTACGTTTATATAAAGAATTAAAATGAAAACCATGAAATTAAAATTAATCCTACTTTTTGTATGCTGTAATGCTTTTTTACTAAAAGCCTCTCAGGTAGACACGGTCTTTGTGGAAAGTGAATCCATGAGTAAATCCATTGCAAACATTGTCATCCTACCAGACAGTTACGCAAGCCAAAAGGAAAGTTTCCCTGTTCTGTATTTGCTTCATGGGGCAGGTGGAAACCATACGGATTGGATATCCAAAGTGCCTGCCATTAAAGAATATGCAGACCAATACAACATGATAATTGTTTGCCCTGACGGGAATGCCACAAGTTGGTATTTTGACAGCCCTGTGGACGAAAAGATGAGGTACGAAACCTATCTTTCTAAAGAATTAACTGGATCCATAGACAAAACCTACAATACCACAGCCACAAAATCAGGAAGAGCCATTACAGGTTTAAGCATGGGAGGGCATGGGGCCTTTTACCTTGCCTTTAAACATCAGGACATTTGGGGTGCCGCTGGAAGCATGAGTGGGGGACTGGACATTCGCCCATTTCCTAAGAACTGGGATTTAAGCAAACGCCTGGGAGATTACTCCGAGTACAAAGAAAATTGGGAAAACAATACGGTTATTAACCTGGTGTATAAGTTGAGCGGAGACAGCTTAAAACTCATTTTTGATTGCGGTGTAGATGATTTCTTTTACGATGCCAATAAGCGATTGCATGAAAAATTGATGGAACGAAATATTCCTCATGACTATACAGAACGTCCAGGAGGCCACAGTTGGAATTACTGGACCAACTCATTAAAGTACCATTTGCTGTTTTTTAGCGATTACTTTAACCAATAAAAACTGCAAATTACAACCCAAAATGAACCTACTATGAAGGTGTTAAACAAAATAAATCTAAGGTGGCTTTCGCCCATTTTTATACTATTGTTTTTGGTGTCAAGCTTAAATGCACAGCATTTACCTTATAAATTGGAAAACCCCATTACCGCAAAGTACCTAAAAAATAACCTGAGTAAAACATCACCTCGGCTTGTCCTGAACAAGGATATAGAGAAGAAGCTGAAGCAAAAATTAAAAACCGATCCAGTTGTGCAGAATGTCTATAAAGGCATTAAGCAAAATGCAGAAGCTGTTTTTGAGCAGACGATTATTAACCTGGATATTCCTCTGGAAGAAAGGTCACAGAACAACCAGCTGGATATTTCCAGGGACTTGCTGCATAGGATCAGCATGCTGGCGATGGTTTACCGAATAGAAAAGGATCCTCGCATGCTTGCTCGGATAAATGAGGAGGTTATTGCCGCCTGTAATTTCCCGACTTGGAACCCCAAGCATTTTCTCGATGTAGGAGAAATGTCTCTTGGAATTGCCCTGGCCGTGGATTGGGTAGGGAAGGACTTGCCAGCATCCACCGTAAAGCTGGCTAAAAAAGCCCTGATTGAAAAAGGCATTAATCCAAGTTGGCCGGAAAATGGGGAAGACCCCAAATGGGCTTATGGACATAATAATTGGAATCAGGTATGTAATGGAGGATTGGTAGCGGCAGCGATTGTGGTGGCTGAAGAAGCTCCTGAACTGGCGGCCAAGACCATTTATAGAGCCATTGACGGCATGGCAAACGCCTTGGATCAATATGGGCCTGATGGAGTCTATCCTGAAGGTGCTACCTATTGGCGGTATGGAACTTCTTTTTCGGTGGTAACGGCTTCCATATTCGAAAGTGCCTTTGGTACTGATTTTGGAATACTTGAATATCCGGGGTTTAAGGAAAGTGCCATGTTTAGGGTGCTTTCTGACAGTCCTATGGGCCTGTTTTATAATTTTGGAGATTGTGGAGACAATAGCGGAGAAAATGGTGACATTACCTTGGCTTGGTTTGCCTCTAAAACAGGGAACAAAACCTTCTTTGAAAAAGAAAAATTCATGAGACCCTATGAGGAAATGGGGAAATTGTCAAGATTGATGGGGCCTGCATTGGTGTGGATGTCCCAATATGAAGAAAAAGATGAAATGACGGTTCCTTCTGCATGGAGCGGGAATGGAGCAAATCCTGTCGTGTTTTTCACAGGAGGAGACAATGATCCCAATAAGTTTTATTTCGGAGGCAAAGGCGGAAGTGGATCTGTGAGTCATGGCAATATGGATGCAGGTTCATTTGTTTTTGAATTGGATGGCGTGCGTTGGAGTATAGACCTGGGAAAAGATAGGTTTTATGGCGTTATTGAGAGGACTGGCTTTAAACTCTGGGGAAGGTGTCAGGATTGTGAGCGATGGACACTATTGAATAAGAATAACTTCGGGCACAGCACACTTTCTGTAAACAACCAACTTCATGTAGTGGATGGGAAAGCCACCATTTTTGATTTTAAAGAAGGAGCAAAACCGGAAGCGACGATTGACTTGTCACCGACCTTTGAGGGGCAATTGAAAAGTGCCAAACGAAGGTTTGTAAAAAGCAGTCCCAGGTCACTCTTGATTGAGGACGATATAGTATTGTCCGAGGATACAGAATTGATCACCTGGCAATTAATTACTCAAGCTGATGTTGAGATTGTTGATGGTGGGGCAATTTTAACACAAGATGGTAAAAGCCTAAACATAGAAAATCTATCCCATCCTGAGTATAGCATTTCTGTTATTTCCCTCAATCCTCCTCCATTCTATCTGGATACAAAAAAAGACAATCTAAAACGCCTGGAAATTCGGATTCCAGCTTGGAAAGTAGAAAGTATGGCAACAAAAATAAGGGTGCGACTTTCAGGGGAATAAGCCAAGTTTGATGGCGAAATTTGATTACCAGATTGAGATGTGAGGCTATTAAGTGGATTATTTCAGAACACAGTCCCAAGAATAAATACTTATAGGAGGTTAACATGGTAGACCACTAATCCACCTTTGAATTCAAAATGTGGAGCCAAAGACCAATTAGTTTTTTCGTTTCTGACTTGTATTAATACTTGTATGGGATAGGAGGTAAATTGCATTTAGGTATTTTTTCACGTAATAAGTTTATTGTCAAATATTTAGACGCTTCAGTCTTGGGATGCTTAATTAATAACTGATTTCCCAGTTTGATTTTCAAACCTAAATCCTTAATTTGCAATTTAAATTACAGCGAAAGAGTTTGGTAGGTAGTCCGTATAGACCCGACTCCGCTGATGAAATATTTTTATATACGGATAACAGCAATTATTTAAATGAGGACTACAAAACAATTATTGACCTCCCTCTTTTTTTTACTACTATTTAGTTGTAATGATGATTTTACCGCTTCTGAGAAAAAAGATGGATTGTCCAGTCTTCCGTCCATATCCATAAATACGGAAGATTTATCGCCTATCGTTTCAAAAGAAGAATATGTAAATGGCACATTTGAGATAGCTAGCGAAGTTGAAGAGGAGAATTTGGTGACAAATATTGAAATTAGAGGTAGGGGTAACAGTACCTGGGCTTTTCCTAAAAAACCATATCAATTAAAGTTTTCCGATAAAGAAAAGGTTTTAGGAATACCAAAAGATAAAAAGTGGATCCTACTGGCCAATTATAGTGATAAAACAATGCTGAGAAATGAATTGGCATTTGAGCTTAGTAGGTTTAGCAATTTAGATTGGACTCCTGAAAGTCGTTTTGTTGAACTTTCTATTAACAATGAATATTTAGGAGTCTATCAAATCACTCAAAAAGTTGAAGCATCATCCAATAGGGTTGAGATAGGAGACGATGGCTATTTATTAGAGGTAGATCAAATTTCAAGATTAGACCCGGATGATGTTCATTTCCAGACATCTAATTATTTATTCAATATAAAAGAACCAGAGTTAGAATTTGGAGAGGATAAGTATATACTTATCCAAGACCATATTAATTTGATAGAAAATGTATTGATGGGAAGTAATTTTACTGACCCTGTTGAAGGATATACAAAATATATAGATGTAGCTTCTTTCATAGACTGGTACCTTATTAATGAAATCACCAAAAACAATGATGCTATATTTTTTTCTAGTGTTTTTTTGAATTATGTCCCTGGAGGTAAATTGAAAATGGGTCCAATATGGGATTATGACATTAGTCTTGGGAACATTGATTACAATGGCAATGAAACTACAGACGGTTTTTGGGTAAAAGATGCGACCTGGTTTTCCCGTCTATTTGAAGACTCTGAATTTGTATCGAAAGTAAAGTCTCGTTTTGACCATTATTATTCGAATCGGGATGTTTTTCAGGCTAACATTAGTTCAAATGCTATCTATTTAAACAAAGCTCAACAAAGGAATTTCACCAAATGGCCAATTCTGGGAGAATATGTCTGGCCTAATTATGTCTATTATCCTACTTATGATGAGGAAGTGATCTACCTTAATGATTGGCTTGCCGAAAGGTTAGAATGGCTGAAAATTGCTATAAATGAGTTAGATTAATAAGGTCTAAGAATGACTAATGACACTGTTTTTATAGCTAAAATAGTCTAGCTTAATGGGATATTGAGCGATGTGGTGAATTTTGAGGTGATTTCAGTACCTAGTAAATTGTCTATCGACTATTTCATTTTAAGTGCTTTTATTTTGGGATGCGATGCTTATTCTTCGTTTCTGGAGAAAGGTGAAAACTGGAACCTCCTATCTGCAGCTATGCCGGGCTTCTCCTTCCGCACAAAAAAATGATTACAAATTTTAATAGTAATCCGTATCTTAGAATTTGATCCGGACCAAATCACCTTATGGTCTCTTCTTGACCATCCTATTAATCTTAAACGAAAACCATGAAACTTAAATTAATCCTACTTTTATTATTTTGTAGTACCTTATTTGCCAATGCATCCCAGATCGACACTGTCTTTGTGGAGAGTGAATCCATGACTAAATCGATTTCAAACATTGTCATCCTACCAGACAGTTACTCCGCTCAAAAGGAAAGTTATCCTGTCCTGTATTTGCTTCATGGTGCTGGTGGAAATCATACGGATTGGATATCTAAAGTGCCTGCCATTAAAGAATATGCAGACCAATACAATATGATAATTGTTTGCCCTGATGGCAATGCCACGAGTTGGTATTTTGACAGTCCTGTAGATGAAAAGATGAGGTACGAAACGTATCTTTCTAAAGAATTAATTAATATCATAGACAATACCTACAATACCATAGCGACAAAATCAGGAAGGGCCATTACGGGTTTAAGCATGGGTGGGCATGGCGCATTTTACCTTGCTTTTAGACATCAAAACGTTTGGGGTGCTGCCGGAAGCATGAGTGGAGGAGTGGATATTCGCCCATTTCCTAAAAACTGGGATTTAAGCAAACGCCTTGGGGATTACGCTGAATACAAAGACAATTGGGAAGACAATACGGTTATTAACATGGTGTATAAGTTGAAAGGAGACGGTTTAAAACTCATATTTGATTGTGGTGTAGATGATTTCTTTTATGATGCCAATAAGCGGTTGCATGTCAAATTGGTAGAAAGAAATATTCCTCATGATTATACGGAACGTCCGGGAGGCCACAGCTGGGATTACTGGGCAAATTCAATAAAATACCATCTGCTGTTTTTTAGCGATTACTTTAAAATTTAAAAAACGCTCTTCTTGAGCTTGAAAAGCCTCAGCTGCCAATAGTTTTAAAAACCATTGGCAATATCGGGTTAAACAGAATTGATTTCTTGTTGTGTGGTTATGAATTTTAAGAAACCTGGAAAAATTGATGTAGTTAATTTGTTGCCAGAACTTGACAAGATGCTGTTCGAGTTGTTAGAGGATTTATCTCCGGAAGATTGGGATAGGCTTACTATTGCGCCTAAATGGAGGGTTAAAGATGTTGCCGTCCACTTATTAGATGGAAATTTGAGAACACTGTCAATGTTGCGTGATAATTATTATGGAGAAACACCAGAAAATGTACATTCCTATAAAGATTTGGTAGGTTTTCTAAATGAACTGAATGCAGGCTGGGTCAATGCCACTAGGAGACTTAGTCCAAAAGTAATAATAGATTTATTGAAGGTCTCAGGAAAAGAATACTGTGGGTTCCTGACCACCTTAAATCTTGATGAAAAAGCCGAATTTTCGGTGGCTTGGGCAGGTGAAAATGAATCCAGAAATTGGTTTCATATAGCAAGAGAATACACTGAAAAATGGCATCACCAACAACAGATTAGATTGGCTGTTGGTAGTGAGAAAAAATTACTTGAGGAGAAATGGTATTTGCCTTATCTGGAAACTTCTGTAAGCGCCCTACCTTATCATTATAGAAATGTAGAAGCGAAGAATAAGGACTTGATTAAATTTATTTTCCACGGAGAAACGGAGAAAAGTTGGTATTTGTACTATGACAAAGGCTGGGAATTACTTGCATCCACCAATCAAATGCCTATTTGTGAAGTCAGAATAGGTGATGATTACGCATGGAAAATATTTACCAAAGGAATGCCAAAAGAAGAAGCAATTGCCCGCTCTAAAATAATTGGCAACAAAGAGCTTGGTGTCAAAATTTTTGATTTGGTAGCCGTTATGGCATAATTAGAATAATAGTGCCCACAGGCATTGGATTTACAAGTAAGGCGGTTTTTTGAAGCTGGAGGAAAACCAATTTGTTCTAAGACAAATGAAAATAGGGGCATGAGAAAAGTTGTTGAGGAAGCGGATTTCTTTTTTACCCATATTAATTTTATTACCTCTAAATTAAAAGTATGAAATGTTCTGTTTTTATAGCTACCAGTGTTGATGGATTTATCGCAAAACCAGACGGTAGTGTGGATTGGTTACACACAGCAGGAAATGGGCAGGTATTGGCAAAAGAACAGGCCGATATGGGATTTAACGCTTATATAGCAGCTGTGGATTGTATGATCATGGGGCGGTAATGCATGGAGATGATCTCAAGTATTAATTTAACTCCCGAACAATGGCTTTATGGAGATATAAAAATCATTGTTTTAAGCAATACTGTGAAACATGCTCCAGAAAATCTAAAAGATAAAGTAGAAATGTATGCTGGCGACTTGCGGGAGTTGCTTACATCCCTGGAAGATAAAGGTTATAAACATGCCTATATTGATGGTGGGACAACCATTCAAGCATTCATTGATTTAGCACTGATAAATGAATTAACAATAACAAAAGCACCTGTGCTATTGGGAGAAGGTATTTCTCTATTTGGAAAGACTGGTAAAGATATAAAACTTGAGCAAGCTGAAGCAATTGCTTTTCCAAATGATTTCATTCAAGTGAAATACAAGGTGAATTATAATGAATAAAGGGACTGGATTTACAATTCATTTTAATGCAATGATCAGCCTTTTTGATAAGGGTAAGGTGCTTTGAATTGCCCTAAATTGACAGCCTATTTTTTGGCTGTTTTTCATTTAACAACTTAATTTCCAAATAAAATCATTTAAAGAAACTAACCTCACTGTCTCTGAGAATCCTTTTGTGGTGGTTACTGAAAAGGAAAGGATTTGGCAGTCCCGATTATTCAGGAATTCACAAAAACTTTAATCAAGGATTAGGAACTGAATTTCCTGTTTCCATCGACTAATAGGATCTTTTTGTGGTAGTTTGCCTCAGAATTGCAAGCCATTTTTTCGGATTGAAGGCACCAATCAGGATTCAGGTTCAAAGAAAATTTTGAGTTGCTGGAACGGTGTTACAGTAAATAGAACTTACAGGCAAAGACTGGTAGCTGAATTGGACATAAAACTTGAGGATTCGAAAGGTAAATTCAGGTACTTTAAGTTTGGCCTTATTACTTTGAATTGGATGATAATGTATGTAAAAATGAAACCGTATTTAACTTACTACGTTTGATCTTGTCTGCCTTTCCCTGAAAAATAGGCTGCAATACTGCCAAAATCTTCTCGTTTGTACTTAGGAGCCAAAGACTAGCACCTTTGGCATTGAGGCATAGTTGATTTTTATGTAATTTGCCTATGGATACAAGCTTTTGTTTAGGAACCCTGTATTTATGATTAAATTTTACACAAATACTTGGGGGTAAGTATTATAATTAGCCTGCTTTTGGTCTTTAAACCAATTATAAATGAAAAATATTTTAGTTACGATCGATTTTAGTAAGAATGAAAAACAACTAATTGACAAAGCATTTCAATTGGCAGAATCGTTCAATTCGAAATTGTGGCTGATGCATATAGCTGCCCCAGATCCCGATTTCGTTGGTTATGAAGTAGGCCCTCAATACATAAGAGACGCTAGAGCATCAGAACTTAGGGAAGAACACATGAAGCTTAAAGAATACAGTACTGCCCTAAAGAGAAAAGGGGTTGTTTCAGAAGGACTGCTTGTTCAAGGAGCAACTATTGAAATGATTATTGAGGAATCGAAAAAGCTAAATATTGACCTAATTATTGCTGGGCACCACAAACATGGGTTTTTTTACAATGCATTTGTAGGCAGTGTGTCTGCAGAACTTATAAAAAAATCCAAAATACCTGTACTTATCGTCCCCTTGGAATAAGTAAATACTAAGTTCAACCATAATCAGGTATGGGTTGCCTAAAGTACTTTGGTCATAATGCACTATGGAAAAATGACTCTTGGGTAGCGATTTCAGCACGTAATAGATTGTCTATTGCATATTTCGGGTTTAACCTATATTTGTTCTCGGGCGACAGAAAATTACTATTAACATTTATTTATTTTTATGAAATACAGAAAATTAGGTAATACCGATCTTAACCTCTCAGCAGTCACCTTTGGATCTTTTGCCATAGGTGGTTGGTTATGGGGAGGTACAGAGCAAAATACTGCGGTTGAAGCGATACAAGCTTCTTATGATTTGGGGGTAACTTCGATTGATACAGCGCCAGTCTATGGGCAGGGTCTCAGTGAAAATATTGTCGGCAATGCAATAAAATACATTCCCAGAGATAAAGTGCAAATTCTCACCAAGTTCGGCATGCGCTGGGATCTGGCCAAAGGCACATTTGCTTTAAATAGTAAAGATGGGAGTGGAAAAGACATCGACATTTACAAATATGCTGGAAAGGAAAGCATAATTAAGGAATGTGAGGATAGTTTGAAACGCTTAGGGACTGATTATATTGACCTTTACCAGCTTCACTGGCCAGACATTACTACTCCTATAGAAGAAACGATGGAAGCGGTAAGCGAGTTGATTAAACAGGGGAAAGTTCGTTATGCTGGGGTTTGCAATTACAATGAAGCGCAAATGACGGAAGCAGAAAAATACATAGACCTGGCATCTAATCAGGTTCCCTACAGTATGGTACTTCGCGATATTGAAGAAAAAATTGTTCCCTATAGCCTTGAAAATGGGAAAGGAATTCTGGCTTACAGTCCACTTGAAAGGGGATTGTTAACCGGAAAAATGAAACCAGGTTATAAATTTGGAGAAGGTGATCAAAGGGCAACGAGGGCATTTTATAAAGATGAAAACCTCAAACGTACCAACGAATTTCTAGATAAAATCAAACCTATTGCTGATGAAAAAGGGATAACATTGGCGCAGCTGGTCATTTTATGGACACTTGAGCAACCTGGGGTTTCAGTAACTTTGGTTGGGGCAAGAAATGCGGAACAAGCCATACAAAATGCCAAATCCAGTGACCAGGATTTATCCGATAAGGAGGTAGAAATTATAGACATGCATTTGAACCAATTGGTTTTGGTTCCATAATTAGTCAATCGGCGAATTATTCGATTGCCCTTGCTAAGGCAATTAATGACACCGTATACTGGATTTTCAACAATGAAAAAAGGCCTTTGAATTACTCAAAGGCCTTTTTGGCTTTTATTGGTATTTTACATTAAATATGTAAAGCTCTGTTATCTGTGGCGGCCAAACAAGCTTCTTTAAACGCCTCCGTATAGGTAGGGTGGGCGTGGGACATCCTGGCAATGTCTTCTGCAGAAGCACGGTATTCCATGGCTACAACTGCTTCAGCAATCATGTCAGCTGTTCTAGGGCCAATCATATGTACCCCAAGAATCTCATCTGTTTCAGCATCAGCCAAAACCTTCACAAGTCCATCTATATCTCCACTGGCTCTTGCCCTGCCTGAAGCCATGAAAGGGAATTTTCCAGTCTTGAATTTCTTGCCTTTTTCTTTGAGCTGCTCTTCAGTATAACCTACGCTCGCTACTTCTGGCCAAGTGTAAACCACACCTGGTATCAGTAAGTAATTGACATGCGGTTTTTGTCCAGCTAAGGTTTCAGCTACAAATACGCCTTCTTCTTCTGCTTTATGGGCCAACATGGCTCCTTTCACCACATCTCCGATAGCGTAGATATTGTCAGCGGAAGTTTTTAGGTGTTCGTCAACTTCTACCTGTCCTTTTTCATTGATTTTCACACCTGCAGCAGCAGCATTCAAGCCGTCGGTATAAGGTTTTCTGCCTATGGATACCAAGACATAATCCCCTTTTATTGTTATCGTTTCTTTTTTACTGTTTTCTGCTGATACGGTAACTTCTTTACCCTTTCTTTCTACTGCCGTTACTTTGTGTTTCAAAAAGAATTCAAAACCAAGTTTCTTTAGAGACTTTTGAAGCTCCTTGCCCATAGTTTTGTCCATCGTTGGGATAATGCCATCCATGTACTCAACTACGGATACCTTAGCACCTAATCTTGCGTAAACGGACCCCAATTCAAGACCAATAACACCACCACCTATGATGACCAGGTGTTTTGGAATTTCTTTAAGTTCAAGTGCCTCAGTAGAGGTGATGATACGTTCTTTATCTAAAGAGATAAATGGAAGGCTAGTAGGTTTAGAACCAGTGGCAATAATGGTGTTTTTTGCCGTTAACTCTTCCGTTTTGCCATCCTCTTTAGTGACGATAATGGTGTTTTTATCTTTGAAAGAACCGATGCCCTGGTGAACATCGATTTTATTTTTCTTCATCAGGTATTGAATACCATCCACGTTTTGACTTACTACTTCACGCTTTCTGGTAACCATTTGCTTGAAATTGACTTTCAAAGCACTAAGGTCTATACCATGATTTTTAAAAGTATGGGCAGCATTGTGGTAGTGTTCTGAAGAATCCAGAAGTGCTTTTGAAGGGATACATCCTACATTCAGGCAAGTACCTCCAAGAGTTGAGTATTTTTCTATAATAGCGGTTTTCATGCCCAGTTGCGCAGCTCTAATTGCAGCTACATAGCCTCCAGGTCCAGATCCGATTACGATTAAATCATACATTATATATCATCTTTTAGAACCATGCCGATCTTTGATTTATAGGCAGGTAATATTTCAAATAAGTTTTAAATTCCCAACATTAATCTTGCAGGATCTTCAAGAAGCTCTTTCATTCGAACTAAGAAGCTAACAGACTCTCTACCATCAATGATTCTATGGTCATACGACAAAGCAAGGTACATCATTGGAAGGATCTTGACCTCTCCATTTACGGCCATTGGTCTTTCTACGATATTGTGCATTCCCAGGATTGCTGCTTGAGGAGCATTAATAATAGGAGTAGACATCATAGAACCAAATATACCACCATTGGTTAGGGTGAAAGTTCCACCTGTCATTTCATCAATGGATAACTTACCGTCACGCGCTTTAACAGCCAGACGAACAACTTCTTTTTCTACACCGGAGAAAGATAGGTTTTCTGCATTTCTGATTACAGGTACAACCAATCCTTTTGGAGAAGAAACAGCAATTGAAATGTCACAATAATCATGATAAATGATCTCGTTTCCGTCAATTTGAGCATTTACTGCCGGCCATTCCTGAAGGGCAACACATGCTGCTTTAGTGAAAAAAGACATAAAGCCAAGGTTAACTTCATACCTCTCTTTAAATTTGTCTTTGTATTGTTTTCTGATGTCCATGATTGGTTTCATGTTGACCTCATTAAAGGTGGTCAGCATGGCCGTTTCATTTTTCACAGAGACCAATCTTCTGGAAATGGTTTTTCTTAGAGAGGTCATTTTCTCTCTTCTTTCTCCACGTTCTCCTTTTACCGCTGCGTCTTTGACATCTGCAGAGGCAGGTTTAGAAGCACTTTTAGCTGCTGCTGGAGCTGCTGGTTTTGCTTTTTCTGCTTTTTCAGCATCTTCCTTAGTGATTCTACCGTCTTTTCCAGTACCCTTTACACTGGCAGGGTCTATTCCTTTTTCCGATAAGATTTTACTTGCAGCAGGTGAGGCATGGCCTGTAGCATAAGTCTCATTGCTGCTTGTGTTTTTATTACCGCTATCAATTGCTGCCGTATTTGCAGCAGTTACATTACCTGCTTCCGGAGCTCCATTAGTCACCTCAATTTTACAAATCAGGCCGCCGATCTCTAAAGTATCACCTTCACCGGCCACCTGTCTTAGAATTCCTGATGCTTCAGCAGGCAGTTCAAAGGTAGCCTTGTCAGAATCCACTTCTGCTATTATTTCATCCAATTCCACATAATCGCCATCGGATTTGATCCAAGAAGCCAAAGTGACCTCAGTAATCGATTCTCCTACTGCAGGTACGTGCATTTCTTTTACCTCTCCTGTGCTTTTGGCAGGTGTAGTTGCTTGGCTTGGTTGACTGTCTGCTTCAGTAGACTCAGTTGTTTTGGGGCTTTCTGCTTCCTTTCCTTCTGTGTCAATTTCACAAATTACAGCTCCAATTTCAAGGGTATCACCTTCCTCAGCTTTGGTGAAAAGCACTCCTGATGCCTCTGCTGTAAGCTCAAAAGTAGCCTTGTCGGATTCCAGTTCGCAAATGACTTCATCCATTTCTACAAATTCACCATCTTTTTTAAACCATTGACCTATGGTTACTTCGGTGATGGATTCTCCTACTGCAGGGACTTTGATTACTATACTCATCGGTTATTTGATTTTTTCCCGTTATTAAAATGCTTCCGGGTCGAATTTCAATATTTTAGATATAAATGATAATAGAAATGGGAAATTAAGGATTTATTTTCAAAGCTTTTTCCAAAATTTGTTTTTGTTCTATCAGATGCACTTTATGGTATCCTGTTGCCGGCGAAGCACTTGGCTTTCTAGCGATGACATCCATGGCCAAATCTTTATAAAGATTTCTGACAATGAAGGCCCAGTATCCCATATTTTCCGGCTCTTCCTGAAGCCAAACTGTTTCTACATCTTTTTTGTAAGCCTTTAATGCTTCGAGAATTTGATTTTTTGGCAGCGGATGAAGTTGTTCCACACGAATAATGGCTACATCTTCAATTTTCTCCTTCTCCCTCATTTCAATCAATTCATAGTAGATTTTTCCTGAGCAAAGTACCACCCTGTTTACTTTTTTAGGGGTGGTGGTTTCGTCCAATAAAATCTCTCTGAAATTACCACTGGTAAATTCACTTAATGGTGAAATTACTTTTGGATGACGAAGCAATGATTTTGGAGACATCACTATGCATGGCTTCCTGAAATTCCAAGCCAGTTGACGGCGAAGAAGGTGGAAGAAATTTGAAGGTTCTGTAATATTGGCAACGATGATATTGTATTCTGCAGCCAATTGTAAAAACCTTTCAGGTCTTGCATTGGAATGTTCTGGTCCTTGTCCTTCATATCCATGAGGTAAAAGCATTACCAAACCATTCATTTTCTGCCATTTCGATTCACCTGAAGTGATGAATTGGTCGATCATGGTTTGTGCACCATTGGCGAAATCACCAAATTGGGCTTCCCATATGTTAAGCGCATTTGGGTTGGCCATGGAATATCCATATTCAAAGCCCAGTACTGCATACTCTGACAATAAGGAGTTATAGATATAGAACTTACCTTTACTGTCCTTTAATTCCTTTAAGGAGTCATAAGGTTTGTTGGTATTTGCATCATGAACTACAGCATGCCTATGTGAAAAGGTGCCTCGCTCACAATCCTGACCAGTCATTCTGACGGTCTTGCCATCAAGCAATAAAGAACCATATGCCAAAAGTTCTGCCGCAGCCCAGTTGAGTGTTTTGCTTTGGAAAAACATCTCTTTCCTTTGCTTGAGCTGTGCTTCTATTTGTTTGATTGGTTTAAATCCTTTAGGAAGAATGGTCAATGCTTCTGCCACTTTTTCAATGGCTTCCTTGCTTATGGATGTATTCGGAGATTTTTCAAAATCTTCTGGTTTGGAATAATCCAATGCTTTCCATGCCTTTTCAAATGGTGAAATGGTGTAGGGAAGTGGTTTTACCTTTACCATAGCCAATCTGTCTTGAAGCAATTGACGGAATTCTTTGTCCATTTGCTTGGCAAGCTTGGCATCTACCTGGCCCCTGTCCAATAGGGTTTTATTGTAAATCTCTCTTGGATTAGGATGTTTCGAGATGATATTGTACAATTCCGGCTGGGTAAATTTGGGCTCGTCAGACTCATTGTGTCCATGTCTTCTATAGCAAACCATGTCAATAAATATGTCCTGATTGAATTTTTGACGGAATTCAACAGCAATTTTCGCTGCAAATACCACCGCTTCAGGATCATCACCATTGACGTGAATAACAGGTGCATCAATTATCTTGGCCACATCTGTGCTGTAGATAGAGCTTCTTGCATCATCAAAATCTGTAGTAAAACCTACCTGATTGTTAATTACAAAATGGATGGTTCCACCTGTGTTATAGCCTTTCAGATTGGCCATCTGGGTGACTTCATAGACGATACCTTGTCCTGCTACAGCCGAATCCCCATGGATAAGAATTGGAATTACCTTGTCCTCATCTCCTTTATAATGGTCGTCTATTTTAGCCCTCACAAATCCTTCTACAACTGGGTTGACAGCCTCTAAGTGAGAAGGATTAGGAGCCAATTTTAAAATCATTAATTTACCATTGGTGGTAGGTACTTCCGAAGAGAAGCCCATGTGGTATTTTACATCACCATCTCCCATGGTTAAGTCTGGCGTAGCAGTACCTTCAAATTCAGAGAAAATCTGTTCGTAGGTCTTGCCCATTACATTGGCCAGAACATTCAGACGTCCCCTGTGGGCCATTCCTATCATCATTTCCTCCACTCCTAAATCTGATGCTTTATTTATCAATGCATCAAGGAATGGAATGGTGCTCTCGCCACCTTCTAATGAAAACCTTTTTTGACCTATATATTTGGTATGCAGGAAGTTTTCAAAAACTACTGCTTCATTTAATTTGAATAGGATTCTCTTTTTCTCCTCTAAAGGAGGGTTGAATTCCAGAGATTCTTTTTCTACGATTATCCTAAACCAATCCAGCATTTCAGGATCCCTTATGTACATGTACTCAAAGCCCATTGAGCCTTCATATATGATTTTGAGGGAATCAATTATTTTGGAAAGTTTGGCATCGCCTATTCCAATCTCATTTCCTGCTTGAAAGACGGTATCTAAGTCTGATTTTTCCAAACCAAAATCACTCAAGTCCAACAAAGCACGTCGATCTCTTCTTTCTCTTACAGGATTGGTTTTAGACCTAAGGTGACCCCTGGATCTGTAAGCATGGATCATTGCCCTTACCTTTATTTCCTTTGGTAATTGCTCCATGTTCATAATAGTGCCCTTTGTGGCCAAGTTGCCATTTAAAGGAGCTTGATTACCTGAAGCAGTCTCTCGGGTTTCTTCTTCACCAAATTTGTTTATGGCGAAATCGAATCCATCAAAAAAAGCTTTCCAACTGCTGTCTATTGCTTCGGGGTCTTTTTTATAATCCTCATATAGCTCATCTATGTAAGCAACATGGGCATTGGAAATATAAGAGTATTTATCCATGGGGTTATTTAATATATTGCGCTCCAAAATTAGGTTAATATGTTATTTAATAAAAACCGCTTATGCGGATTAGCGAATATCTCTGATTATCAGGAGTGTTTAATTTATGATACCATATAAAAGTTTACCTATTATTATTTGGTAAAATTTAATTCTTATCCAGTGGGTTTTATAAAAGTTGCTTCTGATTGTTTTGGCTAGTTTTCCGGAATTAATAAGAATTCTTGTAATGTTTTTTTTATCGGGAATGATTTTATCACGTTTTATGTCTCTGAAAATCTAGTATTTGCTTTAATTAACCGGTATAGGTGAAATCAAGAGGGTTTTCATATATAAATTGAAAATTGGTGTTCTTCCATTTTTCCACCGAAATCTTCTTCCATGCCTGAGTTTCCTTCTTTGAATAAGATGCAGGAGCAGGGAAGCCCAAGTCAGCTGCATTCTTTTCAAAGATTTCCCGCTTGTTTGGATGTTCAGGACAAACAATATTGTACGTTTCATTCCATAACTTGTTTTTAACCAACCAGAGAATTGCCCTTGCAGCATCTTTTCGGTGAATGTAGTTCACCGGATGTTGTCCTGCAACATTTTCTTTTCCTGAAAAATATTTCCCTGGGATTCTGTCATCCCCTAATAAACCTCCAAAACGAACAATTGTTAAATCATAGGTTTTGTCTTCTCTTAATATTTTTTCAGCATTGAATAGTGCTAGGTTTCCAGTATTGCCCGCATCAAGAGGGTCAGACTCTTTTGCAATTTGATTCTGGCTGGGATAAATTGAGGTTGCGCTAATGTAAATGATTTGTTTGATGCCATGCTTTATGGCCATGGACTTGATAATTTCGATCTGACGTGGATGGTAATCAGAAGGCTTTCTTCTGGTAGAAGGAGGGATGTTGATAAATAAGATGTCTGTATCGAAAATTTTCTCTGGGGGCGGACCGACTAATTCTGGTGATAAAATCAGTTGTTCACAGGCAATGCCTTGATCAGCCAATGAATGCAATTTATCAAGGCTTCTTGTAGTTCCTTTTACGATTTCTCCTGATTCCTGAAAGGCCTTGGCCAAAGGGAGACCTAGCCATCCAAGCCCAATTATACTAATAGTCATTAGCTCCGTTTGTCGTTTTGGTGAAATGTCTTCTTAAAAGTATTTTAACCCGGATTCAGCAATAAGGTTCGTGAAACCTGTCTCATTTTGAAGGAAATTGATTTAATTAATAGAAAATTGCTGTATTTGGTGATTGGGGAAGGCGATGCTAAAATAGCATAGGGCTAGCTAATTTTGAATTGTTCCTTATAAAAGATTGTAGATCCAATTGCCTATAACCTAAAACTCCATTCACCTAAAGTATTTCAACTAAATAAAGGAAGTGGAAACACTAGATAGTTGAATGGAGTTCAACGAAATTAATAGCTACTTATGATTAAATGGACTTTTCAAAAAGAATACAAACTGGCTGATATTAGCCTTTAACGTATTCTTCCGATCATTTTATTTTTTTGGGGCCGTTCCGAATACGTAATCCCAAATAGGTGTACTTACACCAAAGGCTACATCTGGATCTTTGTAATGGTGAATGGCATGATTCACCCATAGAACTTTCAAGAAGTTTTTAGGTGGCTGAAAAGCATGCACTATATAGTGAACACCTAAATAAGAAGCGTATCCTACTAAAAACCCTGGAAGAAAATACAGTGAAAAATCTCCCATCAGGAAGCTGAATAGGAAATAAAGAATTACTGCATAGAGTCCGGAAATAAAAGGCGGCATGGCTAATCTATCCTTGTCTTTAGGGTAGTCATGATGAACCCCATGTACGTTGTACTGCAGTTTGTCTTTGAATTTAGTATCCGGAACCATATGGTAAAGGTACCTATGGAGAAGGTATTCCACCAATGTGAAAGTGAAATAACCCCCAAGAAAAAGTGCTAAAGCTAATGTAAATGAGATAGAGGTTGTTGAAATACCAATATAGAAAGCGTATAAGCCAACCCCTAAAAATAAGGCGATTGGTATACTGATATGCGTTCTGCTCAAGCGTTCCAAAACTGGGTTGGTGAACATTTGGGCTGTTCCGCTATTGTCGGGCCGGTCCAATCTTCCAATTTTTTTCATTTCATGGTTGTGGTTTTATCCAACATCTTATTCAATTATTATGCCTACTTTATTGAAAAGTAAGGCAATTTAATGCTATTTGTATTCTAACGTTACTATTGAGGTAAGTAGTTTCATTTTTAGCAGTTAATTAAAACTGATTTTTATCATTATTTTAGAGCTACTTGCATTTTTTCTATGGTTTTTTGGTAAAAAGCTTCATAAAGTGGAAGGATAGCCGAAACATCAAATAATTTTGCACGTGCCAATGCGTTTTTCTTGAAATTTGATAAATTTTCGTCAGCAAGGATAAATTTTGCTTTGGCTGTCATTGTTTCAATGTCACCTACTTCACATAAGAAGCCAGTTTCGCCTTCGATATTTAACTCGGGAATTCCGCCTACATTACTTGTTAAAAGAGGGACCTCACAGGCCATGGCTTCCAAAGCTGCCAAACCAAAGCTTTCTTTTTCGGAAGGCATTAGAAATAGATCTGCTACTGACAATACTTCTTCAACAGCCTCGAGTTTTCCTAGAAAACGAACATCCTCACAAGTTCCTAATTCTCTACAAAGCCTTTCCATCTTGTCTCTTTCAGGTCCATCACCTACAAGTAATAGCTTTGAGGGAATGGATTTTCTCACCTCGTAAAAGACTTTAATTACATCCTGAACACGTTTTACTTTCCTGAAATTGGACGTATGAACCATCAATTTTTCATCATTAGGGCAGATGGCTTTTTTAAAGTGATCTTTTTTCTGTCTCTTAAATCTAGAAAGGTCAATGAAATTGGGGATGACTTCAATGTGGTTGTCCACATCAAAATGCATATGCGTGGCCTTTTTAAGGTCTTCAGAAACTGCCGTAACTCCATCAGATTCGTTGATGCTAAAAGTGACCACGGGCTCATAACTGGGGTCTTTACCTACCAGGGTTATGTCTGTGCCATGAAGGGTAGTGACCACGGGGATGGTTATACCCTGCCTTTTTAATATCTGTTTTGCCATATAGGCAGCAGAAGCATGCGGTATGGCATAATGAACATGTAAAAGGTCCAAATCTTCATACTTGACCACATTCACCATTTTACTCGCTAATGCAAGTTCATATGGGGCATGCTCAAAAAGAGGATAGCTTTTAATGTCTACTTCGTGGTAATATAAATTCTCACTAAAAAAATCCAGCCGTGTAGGTTGGCTGTAGGTTATAAAATGAATTTGATGACCTTTTGCAGCAAGGGCTTTACCCAATTCAGTGGCAACTACACCACTACCACCAAAGGTGGGGTAACATACTATCCCAATTTTCATTTTAAATTTATTTGATGAGATTTTATTGTAAGTATCTTAAACACTACACAAGTACTGTTTTGTTCATTTATCTGCCAAAAGAAATCTATTTTCTATAGATTGATAGATGATGTCCTGAATGTCAGAACGAACATTGTCTCTTAAAAGTTGGTTATTTCCTGCATTTGGGTGAACCCGATTGGAAAGAAAAATATAAATTAACTGTTGTTCCGGATCTGCCCAAGCAGCAGTTCCTGTAAATCCTGTGTGTCCAAAAGTGCTTGGAGAGGCAAGATTACCTGTTGGTCCTTTGTCCTTTTTAGGATCGGGCTTGTCCCATCCCAAGCCTCTTCTGCTCTGAAAGGACTGCTTGCTGGTAAATTTTTCTATGGTGGCCTGATCTATAGGTTCCTCCAATCCGTATTTCCCATTTTGCAGCATCATCTGCATCATTTTAGCCAGATCATTGGCATTACCAAATAGACCGGCATGACCCGCTACTCCTCCATAAAGTGCGGCTCCGGGGTCATGTACATAGCCCTGAACCAGGGTTTTTCTGAACAAGTTGTCTAATTCTGTAGGTGCTATCTGATCAGACTTAAACCTTTTTAAGGGAAGATAGCCAAATTGGTACATGCCTAATGGAGCATAAAATTGCTGTTCCAAAAATTCATCCATAGGTTGGTTGACCAACTTTTCAATTAGCTTATGTAAAAGGTACATGCCTACATCTGAATACCTGTAGTTGTATTTTGTGCTTTTGGTACCGCTATACCTTAGGTTTGAAGCCACGGTCCATTTCCATACGCTATCTGGAAGGGACTTATTGCCATAAATCCCATTTGCTATTTCCAGAGGGTATTGCTCGCTTTTTTGATGACTGTAATACTCGGGCTTCCAATTACTTCCCTCTAAGGTGTTACTGAAATGGGGGATATAGGGTGTAAGCCCCGCTTCATGGGTCAGGATATTCCGTATTGTAATGTCTCCCTTATTGGTGCCTTCCAATTCAGGCAAGTGTATTTTTAGCTGGTCATCCAAGTTAATCATTTCTCTGCTGTTCAAGAACATGATCGCTTGTGTCGTAGCCATTACCTTTGTAAGCGAAGCCAGGTCGTAAAGTGTTTTGTCAGTTACAGCTTGTTGGTGGGTATAGTCGTAATGACCATAGGTCTTTTCGAACACTACCGAGCCATTTTTTGCAATAAGGATAGACCCTCCTGGTGTAGCCTTGCGAGCAATGGCATTCTCCATTAATCTATCAATTTTCATCAACTCTCTGCTGTCCATTCCCTGGGCCTCAGGGGTGGAATAAGCCAGTCTATGTAAGGTTTTTGTCTTTACCCCTTGACCACCTTCTTCCCAGGACGCTTGCAGGCTGATGGGGAGTTTTCCCGTGCCTTCCCTACCTCCAAAAATAACTTGCGGGGCTAATTGCTCAGTGAATTCATTTCTTTCATAGGCCATAACCAAATTGCCTAGGTCTTTAAACCTATTGGCGGAATATGCATTTCCAAAAACAACAGTGATGACATTATGGTTTTTTTGCAATCGATTGATAAAAGCTATTTCATCATTATTTAATCCAAAATTCCTTCGTGAATTATTGGTCATGCCCATTACTCCCACTACGATGGTACTGAATTCTTCCAGGTTTTTTTCCATTGCCTGGAAGTTGTTCTGATTGCTATTGGCCCTTAATGTAAAGTGTTTGAATTCGGCGTATTTGCTTAGGTATTTTTTGAATGTTTCCCCTTTATTTCCTAAAGTGAGGGAAGCCATTTTTTCAAGATCCAGGTGCTTTACAGGTATCAAATCATTTTCATTGTTCACCACAGTTAAGGAGGAGGCGTACAATTGTTCAATAAGTGCTTTAGTCCCAAAGTTGGAAATTCGCTCAACCAACTTATGGGTATCTACTTTTTGTTGCTTGTGAAGGCCTGCCCAGTATTTGGCATTCAGGATTTTTCTAACCCTTTGGTCGATTTCTTCCTGACTGATTCTTCCATCTGCTACAGCCTGTAAAATAAGTGTTTTGGATTTGGGTACATCTTCTGCGTACAATAAAACGTCATTGCCTGCAAGTAAAGCCATAAGTTCCACTTCACCCGGTTTGTATAGACTACTGACTCCTTTCATGTTAAGGGCATCAGTAAAAATTAGTCCCTTGAAGTTCATTTCTTCCTTGAGAAGCTGGGTGACTACCTTTGGAGACAGGGTGGTGGGGAGATTGGCTTCGCTTCCTAAGCTTGGAATATGCAGGTGGGCAACCATGATACTCATCAATCCTTCATCAATCATCTCTCTGTAGGGATACAAGTCCACATCCACTATTCTGGCCTTGCTGTTGTTGATGACGGGTGTGGTATAGTGAGAATCTGAATTGGTGTCACCGTGTCCGGGAAAATGTTTGGCATTAGCCAAGATGCCATTGTCCTGCATTCCGCGCATGTATGCAAGAGATTTGTTACTGACCAATTCTTTCCTTTCCCCAAAGGAGCGGTAACCTATCACTGGGTTGGCCGGGTTGGAGTTTACATCTACTACTGGGGCAAAATTAATGTGCATACCAATTTCTTTAAACTGCCTGGCAATTTCTTTCCCCATTTGATAGACCAGGGCGTCATTTTTGGCCGCCCCAAGGGTCATTTGTTTTGGGAAGTTTAGCACACTATCAAGGCGCATGCCTATACCCCATTCTGCATCCATTGCGATGAAGAGCGGGGTTTTGGAGATCTCCTGGTAATAGTTGGTTAGATTGGCTTGCCTTACAGGTCCTCCCTGAAAGAAAATTAGACCTCCAAGGTTCTCCTCTTCGATTAATTTTGAGATGTTATTGACATGTACCTGTCCTTTGTTTGAATAGGCGGCTACCATAAAAAGTTGTCCAAGTCTTTCTTCGAAGGTAAGGCTGTTGAAGACGCTGTCTACCCAATTGCTTTGAGCAATTGAATTTTCGCTAACCAAGGGATCCCTTGGTTCAGAGACATCGTGACCTGACACCAATCCTATCAAAAGAAGGCAACAGAAAAACATTGCGTAAACTTTTTGCCACATGGGGGTGTTAAAATTTTATTGGTAATAATTTAAGAATAACTTTGTGTAAATCACACGGCGTTTGATTCAAACTTACATAAAATCCCTACTTCTACCTATGTAAAAGTGATGAATAGAATAAATTTTATTCAAAACACAGTAAGGCAGTTGAGGGTTCAGTTGGTTTTGTTGGGGAATATTGTCACCAATGGGAAACCAAAAGACTTGTTTTTTGAATCTAAAAATTGTTAAGCAATTAAAAATCAGGCAAAATGAATTTTCCATCCATATTTAGAGTAAATCGGCCAAGTAGGTTTAACATCAACCCTAGACATTACGATCCCGTAAAGGAAGAGATAGCAAGCAGGACGGAAATGATCAAAAAGGATCTGGAAAGTAAGGGAGTGCTTACTCCCGAAGAGGAAGCGCTACTTGAGAGAAGGATGTCGGGAAAAGGATCTACCATCCGAGGAGCATTTACCAGCGGTAGCCCAATTAAAAAGCAACCGACCAAGATCATGGAGAAAACCGGCTTGGTCCGAATGATTATAGTTATATTATTAACTGGAGGCTTCGGTTCTTACATCTATTTTGGGCCAGTAGTAGGTTATTATTTTCTTTATTTAGCTGCCGCCGGAGCGCTTGTATTTGGCTTGTTTAAGCTAAAACCACGGAAGAAAGATGAATGATATGATTCAACTGTTGCCGGATGCTATAGCCAACCAGATAGCGGCTGGTGAGGTAGTACAAAGACCGGCCTCAGCTTTGAAGGAGCTTTTGGAAAATGCCATTGATGCGCAAGCTGAATCGATTCAGGTAGTGATCAAAGATGGGGGTAAATCGCTGATTCAGGTTATTGATGATGGGCTAGGAATGTCCGTTACTGATGCCAGGATGTGCTTTGAAAGACATGCTACATCTAAAATTAAACAGTCAGCCGACTTGTTCAATATCAGAACGCATGGGTTCAGGGGAGAAGCCATGGCTTCCATCGCAGCGGTATCTCAGGTGGAGCTAAAGACCAAACGAGAAGAGGATGAATTGGGAACCCTAATTCAAATAGAGAGCTCTACAGTCAAAAAGCAAGAACCTATTGTATACCAAAGAGGCACCTCTGTTTCGGTAAAGAATCTCTTTTGCAATGTCCCAGCAAGAAGAAATTTTCTTAAATCCAATGCGGTAGAAACCAAGCACCTGGTTGAAGAATTTCAGCGAGTGGCTTTGGCTTATCCAAAAGTGTCATTTTCGTTTTATCAAAACGACATGGAGCTTTTTAAATTAGCCGGGGGGAAATTAAGCAAAAGGATTGTAGGGATTTTTGGCAAACAATATAGAGATAAGCTGATCGTTTGTCAGGAAGAATCCCCTCATATTGATATTCATGGTTATATTGGAAAGCCTGAACAAGCAAAAAAATCAAGAGGAGACCAGTATTTCTTTGTCAATAATCGATACATAAAAAGCAATTACCTTGGGCATGCTGTTAGTACGGCTTTTGAATCCTTAATTGGACCTGATCATCATCCGTTTTATGTGCTTTTTCTAGAGATTGATCCCAAACATATCGATATAAATGTGCATCCTACAAAAACGGAAATTAAATTCGATGATGAACGAACCATATATGGTGTAGTAAGGGCTGCTGTAAAGCAGGCTTTAGGTGCTCATCATGTGGTTCCTACCATAGATTTCAGTTTGGATGTCAACTTCACTGACAATTGGAGTCAGGATACAGAAAAAAGAAAAGAGGTAGGGCTGGAGAACAATTACAGGACCTATAGAGGGCCAGGGATGGCCAATAAGGATGCCAAAGGTTGGGAGCAATTGTTTCATAAAGACCATGAGGAGCGGGCTATAAATTTTGATCCTGAAAAGGACAATATAGGTCAGCAAGAGCTTAAAACTTTTCCCAGTAAAGTAAATAGTAGGGATGAGACTCCCATTGGTGAGATTAACAAACCTTCTATTGGCACAGGGAATACCTTTCAGGTGGAACAGGCATATATTGTTACTCAAACATCTTCAGGATTGCTTATCTTTGACCAACAGGCAACGCACCAGCGAATTTTATATGAGCGGTATGCAAGTCAATTGGATCAATCGAAAGGAGCATCACAGCAGTGTCTTTTTCCTCAAAACATTAGACTAAGTCCTGCGGATTTCTCTTTGGTCATGGACCTAAAGGAGGAGCTCAATGACCTTGGTTTTCAATTGACGGAGTTTGGCCAACATGCTATTCTTATCAATGGTGTGCCTGCTGATATACATATTGCCAGTGAAAAAGTACTGTTTGAAGAATTGTTGGAGCAGTTCAAGCATTTTAAAAATGAACTTTCATTAACTAAAAAAGAAAACCTTGCCCGGTCTTTGGCAAAGAAAACCTCCATTAAAAGAGGTGATAAGCTGCAAAGCCAGGAAATGGAGAATCTTGCAGGTCAATTATTTGCCTGTCAAAACCCCAATTACAGCCCTGAAGGAAGCAAAACCTTTATCAAATTGGATTTAAATAAAATCGATCGCTTTTTTTATTCCTGAATTAAAACACGAACTTATGTTTAGAGCCCTTACACCCATTGTGAAAAACCTATTACTGATCACGGTGGGTATGCATGTAATAGCTTCTTTTTTCCTTCCGCAATTGAAAGGGCTTTTTGCCTTGTATTATATAGACAGTAGGAATTTCATGCCTTTTCAATTTGTCACCTACATGTTTATGCATGCAGACTTTTGGCATTTGTTGAGCAATATGTTTGGGCTATTTATATTTGGCCCCTTACTAGAGCAATTTCTAGGGCCTAAAAAAATCCTGATTTTATGGATGGTGTGTGGTGTAGGTTCAGGGGTGTTGTATTCCGGGTATGTGGCATACAATATGGGTCAATTAAACAATAGGATAGAAACATTTGCGGAAAATCCTGATCCTGAAGAGTTCAATCGCTTTGTCTCTGACAACAGTCATTACTTCAATGCCGGAATCTATGATTTTATAGATGAGTACAGTCGCGATGCTGACAATACTGAGTTACAAGAGAGGGCGAAAAGGAATATGCTTGGAATAAGAGATCTGAAAGCAAACATACCAATGGTGGGTGCTTCCGGTGCCTTGTTTGGTATTCTGATTGCATTTGGAATGCTCTTTCCCAATACCCAGCTGTTCTTGCTTTTCCCACCAATGCCCATAAGGGCAAAATACCTTGTCTTGTTCTATGGACTATACACAGTTTATAATATATTTGTATCTAATCCCACAGACAATGTAGCCCATTTTGCCCACTTATCAGGATTATTGATAGGGGCAGTTTTGGTGACTTATTGGAAAAGGGACAGACAAAATTTTTATTAAAAGAATATGTACGGAGGGTTTTGGTACCATATCAGACATGCATTTGACCATAAAAACAACGGTCTCTACAAGATAATTGCCATCAACTTATTGGCCTTTCTGGTATTGATGGTGCTTAGGGTATTTTTGACAATAGGTGGGGCAGAAGCCACTTATCGTTCAATCATCTCTGTTTTTATGATGCCAGCAGCTATTCCCCAGTTTTTAATGCAGCCCTGGACGATCATAAGCTATATGTTTTTGCATGAAGGCTTCTTGCATATAATATTCAATTTGCTGTTTCTTTATTGGTTCGGCTTGTTAGTGCAAGAGTACCTGGGAAGTAGAAAGTTGGTCAATTTGTATATCCTTGGCGGAATTGCCGGAGGATTACTTTATATGATCCTTTATAATATTGCCCCTTATTTCAATGATAGGGTGGATGGCGCTTTAATGCTTGGAGCAAGTGCCGGAGTATTCGCCATAGTGGTAGCCGCGGCCACTTTACGACCTGATACGCAGTTTCATCTGCTTTTGATAGGGCCGGTAAAAATCAAATACATCGCAATTTTCTACGTGCTTGTGGCCTTTGCCAATTCTGCCGGAGCGAATGCCGGTGGGGAATTGGCTCATTTGGGAGGAGCAGCAATGGGCTTTATTTATATTCTTCAACTGAATAAAGGGATAGATTTAGGTAAGCCTGTACAAGCAGTAGGGGTGTTTTTTGAAAAGTTGTTTTCACAAAAGCCTAAAGTAAAAGTGACTTACAGACGGGATGGGGAGGCTTCGAGGAAAAAAACCACTATGAGTTCTTCCACTAGTAGTTCTACAAGTAGAAGCACACAAGAAGAAATAGATCGGATTTTAGATAAAATTGCTGATAAGGGCTACGATAATCTTACCAAAGAAGAAAAACGCAAGTTGTTTGACTTTAGCAACAAAGACGCTTAATTCCAAGCACAATTAATTAAGCTTTTCATAGCCCAGAATTTTCTTATAATCAACCAATCCTTTTTCGGTAAGGTAGGGGAGGACTGCAGAAAATATAAGCTTATTGTAGTAGGGCAAGCGAATATCATCTGGACCAAAAACAATCTGATTATGGATTAGCCAATAATCGGACAACATAAACATTTGGTTGGCAAGGTTTTCAAAACTTCCCGGAAACTTTTCTTCGGCAAAAAAACCCTCTGTAGCTAATAACTTAAAGAGATGTATCAATTGCGTTTTTCTTAGCGCAATCATATCTAAGTATCGATCTTTGATGAGCTCCTGGTTTTTCATTATTTCCAGTAGATTAAAGAAATAGAATTGATACTGAATATGTAGATGGTAGATATTATCTAATAAGTGATATAACTTGTCAAGAGAGCAGGAAAATTTGTCAATTGATTTTGAAAAACCATCAGCCTCATTACACAATCGATAAAAAGCCTTTGTAAGCAGATCGTCCAGGTTATTAAATGCTGTAAAGAAATCTTCCTGAGATAAGCTAGCGCTTTCTAGAATCGATTCTAGCTCCAAATTATGGTAAGATTTTTCAGCTAATATTGGAAGAATTTTATCGATGATTTGGTTTGGATTCATAACAATACTTTACTTTGTATTTAAATTATTTAGAACACCCTCCAACCCTAAATAACGCAAAGCCGTTATAATTCGTTTTTATTCGCCAATTGACCACAAGCAGCATCAATATCCTGTCCCCGAGATTTTCTTACTTTAGCAACTATACCTGCTGATTCCAAAACAGAAAGGTAAAGCTCAATCTTATCTGGTGATGCTTGGCGAAATTCTCCTTCATCAATTGGGTTGTATTGGATAATATTGACTTTCGATGGCACATGCTTGCAGAATTTTGCCAAGGCACGTGCATGTTTTTCGTCATCATTGATCCCGTCCCAAATGACATATTCATAGGTGACTTTTCTTTTTGTTTTACTATACCAATATTTCAGAGCCAAAGCAAGATCCTCAACGGTATTGACTTGATTGATTGGCATTAGTCTTGTTCGCGTTTCGTCGATTGCTGAGTGCAAAGATAGGGCCAAATTGAATTTAACTTCATCATCAGCCAGTTTACGTATCATCTTGGCTATACCAACTGTAGATAATGTGATACGTTTTGGGGAAATTCCTAACCCTTCTGGGGAACAAATCTTATCAATGGCAGACAACACATTTTGGTAGTTAAGTAAAGGTTCGCCCATTCCCATAAATACAATATTGGTCAGGGGCCTATCGAAATACAAGCTGGCCTCTTCTTGAATAGCAACGACCTGATCATATATTTCATCAGGATTTAAGTTACGCATTCTTTTTAACCTCGCAGTAGCACAAAAGTTACAATCCAGGCTACAGCCAACCTGAGATGAAACACAAGCCGTAATTCTTTTTGAGGTAGGGATAAGCACAGACTCTACAATATTGTCATCGTATAACTTGACGGCATTTTTTATGGTGCCATCACTACTCCTTTGAAATTGATCTACTAGAATGTGGTTGATGGTGAAATTGGCTTTCAATATCTCTCTGGTAGATTTAGAGATATTGCTCATGTCATCAAAGTTTTTCAATGATTTGTTCCAAAGCCACTCGTAGACCTGTTTGGCTCGAAACTTTTTTTCACCTACAGAGAGAAAATAAGCTTCTAGTTCTGCGAGCTCTAATTTTCTAATGTCTTGTTTTTTTTCTGTCTGCATGATTTTTGATTTGATTCGAACGCGAATTTAACCCGGATTATGTAATAGGATTCGTGATGAGTGTTGCAATCGCAAGAAAATCAGGCTGTTTGGAGATTTTAGCATAGCACCGCTATGGTGAAATTGAAAACAGCAACGAAGTGGCTGATTTTATAGCGATTTCAGCACGTAATAGAATGTCTATTGCATATTTCGGGTTTAACAGCCTCTTAGCCATTAAAGGTTCAAAATTCCAATTGTTATTTTTAAGGTTCTAAATTTCGAGCTATTTTCTAGAAGGAAGTTTACCACCTGTTTTTTCTAATTCTTTCATTAGTTTACCCTCCAAAGCTACCACCTTTTCTGGCTGGCTATGCGATAGGTCTTGATTTTCCCCTGGGTCATTTTCAAGATCGAAGAGTTGGTTCTCACCACTTTCGTAGTCATGAATTAATTTCCACTTCCCTTTTCTTATAGCTGAGCCTGGCTTCCATGCGCTTCCATGGTATTGTGGGTAATGCCAAAAGAAGAGGTCTCTCTCAGGGGCCTTACCTCCTGTAAGGAATGAAGAAAGGTCTATCCCGTCATTGGATTCAAAATTGGATCCAGCAATACTGAGTAAGGTAGGGAAAAAATCCATGCTTGTGACAGGTAAATCTGTGACTTTACCTGGCGTTTTGATTCCAGGTCCTTTGATGATTAGAGGCACCCTTATTCCTCCCTCATAACACCATCCTTTTCCTGCCCTTAATGGTCCATTGGCTGTAGGCGCACCTTCTCCGTACAAGGTGGACAGGCCTCCATTGTCACTCGTAAGGATTACCCAGGTGTTTTCATCAAGTCCCTTTTCTTTTAGCTCTTTTAGTATTCTGCCCACATTTTCGTCCATTGCAGCCACCATAGAGGCGTAGGCTGCATTGTCTTGAATCAGTTTGGTTTGCCCATCACCTTCTTGCCTGTAGCTAGGCTGGCCTTCCGCTAAAGTTATTTTTGCTTTTTTATTAATAAAGTACTCATGCTTTTTTGGGGCCGCTTGTATGGGCGTGTGCACACTGTAAAATGAAAGATACAGCAAAAACGGCTTGTCAGAATTTTCCTGAATCAATTGCAAACTTTCATTTGTCAACCTGTCCGTTAGGTATTCGCCTTCAGGACCATCAGGAAGTTTTGGATTCCCATAAGGGGCGTAATAGCCATTGCTCAGGCCCTTTTTTAACTGAGGAGCTCCTACACGCCACCCACCGATGTTTTTATCAAAGCCCTGATGTTCTGGCCAGTATTTTTCTTCTTCGCCTAAATGCCACTTGCCAATGAAATAGGTCTGATATCCATTTTCTTTTAACTTTTCAGCTAGAGTCGTTTCTTCCAGAGCAAGTTCATCGCGAATGGGAGGGGTGACAATTGGGCGTTGGTCCTCAAACTTATCAAAGCCAGGGATCCAATCTGTGATACCTAGCCTGTTGGGATGCTTTCCGGTCATCAACGCCGCTCGGGTGGGGCTGCAGACAGGGTGGGCTGCGTAAGCCTGCGTAAATCGAATCCCTTCCGAAGCCATTCGGTCTAGGTTGGGCGTTTCATAAAAACTATCAGGGTAATTGGCTTTAACATCTGCCCATCCAAGATCATCAACAAGAATAAATACGAAGTTTGGTTTTTGCTCTTCCTTTTTCTGACAAGAGCTCGCTACCAAAGCTATGTAAAGAAGTATCAATATTTTTTTCATACGATTAATTGGTCAGGCCTTTAAAATGTAAAGGTAAATAATACAATGAAATTATAGCTAGAGATTTTAAAGAGGAACAAATCTTCACTAATAAATAAACACAATCTCTGTCAAAAAGGCCGTTTTTTTCTTTTTTTATGACCGAAATCGGACATAATTACAGTGTTTGGCTTAAAAAATCGTTTGGTTTCATATTTGATAAATGGATAATAAGCAATACAAAATATTCAAAAAATAATCAAAAGAGCGAAATGGATTTCAAGCAATTTACTATAAAATCACAAGAGGTGATTCAAAAGGCTTTGGAGCTTTGCACCTCTGAGCAACAACAGCTTATAGAGCCAGCTCATTTATTAAAAGGTATAATTCAGGAAGACGTCAATGTAAGGGAGTTTTTATTTAAGAAGTTGGAGGTTAATTCTGACCTGGTTCTTCAAAAACTGGATGAAATCATTGCCCAATACCCAAAAGTTAGTGGGCAACAGCCTTATTTATCCAATGCAACCAATGAGGCTATAACCAAGGCTAAGAATTACCTTAAAACTTTTGGTGATGAATTTGTGGCTGTAGAACATTTGTTATTAGGAGTTTTGGCCGGATCGGAGAAAGTAGCTCAGCTATTGAAGGATCAGGGGCTAAATGAAAAGAGGTTAATAGAAGTTATTAAGGAACTTAGAAAAGGAAATAAGGTGACTGATCAAAATGCAGAATCAAAGTACAGGTCATTAGAAAAATACTCTAAAAACCTAAATGAACTGGCCAAAAAAGGGAAAATTGACCCTGTAATCGGTAGGGATGAGGAGATCAGAAGGGTTTTACAGATTTTGGCCAGAAGGACAAAAAACAATCCGATTCTCTTAGGAGAACCAGGAGTTGGTAAAACGGCCATTGTGGAAGGGCTGGCCCAGCGTATAGTTAGTGGAGATGTACCTGAAAACCTTAAAAGCAAAATTCTTATCTCTTTAGATATGGGTTTGTTGGTGGCAGGAGCCAAATACAAAGGTGAATTTGAGGAAAGGCTTAAATCTGTTATCAAGGAAGTTACAGATTCAGACGGAGAAATTATTCTTTTCATAGATGAGATCCATACTTTGATAGGCGCCGGTGGAGGTGGAGAGGGAGCAATGGATGCTGCCAATTTGTTGAAGCCTGCCCTGGCTAGGGGTGAGTTACATGCAATAGGAGCCACTACCCTAAAAGAGTATCAGAAGTACATTGAAAAAGACAAAGCGCTTGAACGAAGGTTTCAGCAAGTAGTAGTGGATGAGCCGGATGTAGCTGATGCCATTTCTATTTTAAGAGGGATCAAGGACAAGTATGAATTGCACCATGGTGTAAGGATTAAAGATGATGCAGTGATTGCTGCTGTTGAGCTTTCTCAACGGTACATTACAGATAGATACCTGCCTGACAAAGCCATAGATTTGATGGATGAGGCAGGGGCGAAGTTGAGGATGGAGATTGATTCTCTGCCTCAGGAGCTGGATGAAATGAACAGGCGTATCATGCAATTGGAAATTGAGCGGGAGGCCATTCGTAGAGAGAAGAACAAGGATAAAGAAACAGTCCTTAGCAAGGAATTGGCAGATTTAACTGAGAAAAGACAGGAAATAAAAGGCAAATGGGAAAGTGAGAAGGCGGTTATCCAAGGCATCCAACGCGAAAAAGAAAACATTGACAAGTTCAAGATTGAAGCAGAACAGGCAGAAAGAGGTGGTGACTTTGGTAAGGTAGCTGAAATTCGCTACGGTAAGATTGTGGAAAGTGAGAAAAAACTGGAATCCTTTAAGCAGCAATTGAAAGAAATGCAAGAGGGCTCTCCTTTATTAAAAGAAGAAGTGGATGCGGAAGACATTGCAGCCGTAGTGAGTAAATGGACAGGAATTCCATTGTCTAAAATGATCCAAAGTGAAAGAGAAAAACTGCTTCACTTAGAAGAAGAACTTGGAAAACGTGTAGCTGGACAGACAGAGGCCATTGTGGCGCTGTCGGATGCGGTGAGAAGAAGCCGAGCTGGATTGCAGGATCCCAAAAGACCGATAGGTTCATTCATATTCCTGGGAACAACAGGGGTGGGTAAAACAGAGTTGGCCAAAGCCTTGGCAGAGTACTTGTTTAGTGATGAAAATGCCATGGTTAGGATTGATATGTCTGAATACCAGGAAAGGCATGCGGTCAGCAGGCTGGTAGGAGCACCTCCAGGATATGTAGGCTATGATGAAGGAGGGCAACTTACAGAAGCTGTCAGAAGAAGACCTTATTCAGTAGTGCTGCTTGATGAAATTGAAAAAGCACATCCTGATGTGTTCAATATTCTCTTGCAGGTATTGGACGATGGTAGGCTTACTGACAACAAAGGTCGAGTAGCTAACTTTAAAAATACCATCATCATTATGACCACCAATATCGGCTCTCATTTGATTCAGGAGCGATTTGAGACCATCAATGAATTCAACAAGGAAGTAGTGATGGAAACTACTAAGGAGGAGGTTTTCAATATGTTGAAAAAATCCATGCGACCTGAGTTCTTAAATCGTATAGATGAGACCATCATGTTTGAGCCACTAAATAAGGAGATTCTTCGAAAAATTGTGGACATACAATGGAGAGAGATTCAGGATCGTTTGTCTGAAGCCGGTATAGAGATTGGTGCAACTCAGGAAGTGTTGGATTATTTGGGAGAGGTAGGTTTTGATCCTCAATATGGTGCCAGACCATTGAAAAGAACAATGCAAAGGCTGGTACTTAACGAATTATCAAAACAAATCTTGAGTGGATATGTTAAGAATGATAGCGCAGTGTTGGTAGACCTTGATGCAGAGAATCAGATCTATTTCAAAAACATAGATAATGTAGAAGTAAGTTAATCCCTAATTAGGCAATGCCATTGCCAAAGTGTACAGGGAAGCGATTATATCGAGTAATAGTAGCGCGATAACTTCTTTCAACATTAAGTAATGGAATGGTTATTGTGTTAAGTTTTATAGAGTTTGGTTAATTGGGTTTATTAGTTGGACAGCCAACCCGTTTTCGGGTTGGCTGTTTTTTGTGTCCATTGAAAAATGGATAAACAGCTTGCCATGTGGTTGGTGTTTTATGCTTTTGAAACCGGGTTAAAAATTTATATATTAAGCATATAATATATTCTTAATCAAGTTTAGAACAATTAGCCCAATCAATGCATAAATTACTTTCCTTTCAACTGCTGTTTTTTATTTGTTTTTTCTCTGCACTGCAACTTGTAGAGGCTTCGGAATTAGCGCCATTGGCTAAATCAAAAAAAATAGTGCTGATAGCAGGTCCAAAAAGCCATGGACCCAAAGTTCATGAATACATTAAATCTGTAAGGCTGATTAAAACCATGTTGGACAATTCCAATGTGGAGGGCATAACTACGGAGATTCATTTTAATGGTTGGCCTGAAAATATTCAAAGTTTGGATGAAGCTGATCTTATACTTTTTGTTTCCGATGGTCGAGATGGACATTTGGGTTCTGAAGTTCCATTTATGACCGAAGAGCGAATGAAAATAATGCAAAAACAAATGGAAAGGGGCTGCGGATTGTCCCTGATTCATTTTTCAACTTTCGCATCAGATGAAAATGGTAAGAAGGTTTTGGAATGGGGAGGTGGCTATTTTGACTGGCAGGATGAACAAGGGGAGAGGAATTGGTATTCAGCAATAAAGACCATGGAGAGTAAGCTTGTGTTCCCTAATGCCAAACACCCCATTTTATCTGGCATCGAACCTTTCAAGCTGAAAGATGAATTTTATTACAATATTCGTTTTCAGGCTCATGACAATCGTTTAAAGCTTATAGCGGAAGTTCCGGAATTGGAAGGCGTGGAGGACAATGGCAATGCTGTAGCTTGGGCTGTAGAAAGGCAGGATGGGGGTAGAGGTTTTAGCACTACCATGGGACATTTTTATTCCAATTGGGAGAATGACAACTTTAGGAAAATGATCCTAAATGGGACTGTCTGGGCAGCAGGAGCAAAGATCCCTAGGGGAGGAGTTGAAGCAAAGTTTTATGAGGATGCTGAAGTGACCCAATTTTTGTATGAAAAGTCCCGAAAAGCCTTGCTGTTGACAGGAAATCATCATCCCGCACACCCATGGGAGAAAACTTCTCCACTTATTAAATCTGCCATCGAAGGTAATAGTGATTTCTATGTGGATATTTCCACAAACATTGATGACCTTTCCCAATATGATCTTGATGATTATGATGCTCTAATCCTAAACTATGCGAATTGGGAAGATCCCAGAGGATTGTCAGAAGCGTCTAAAAATTCATTTGT
Source organism: Cyclobacterium amurskyense (assembly GCF_001050135.1). Taxonomy (GTDB): domain Bacteria; phylum Bacteroidota; class Bacteroidia; order Cytophagales; family Cyclobacteriaceae; genus Cyclobacterium; species Cyclobacterium amurskyense. Next base: position 2,951,160 of record NZ_CP012040.1, read on the forward strand.
TAATTATTTGAATCAAGGAGGTGGATTAATGGTGTTGCATTTTGCGAATGGTGCTTTCCACTTCTCTTTACCAAAAGCGAGTGAATCGGATTGGGCAGAGTACAGGAAGATCGTTAGTAGGGTTTGGGATCACAATGCAGACAGTGGCCATGATTCTTATGGTGAATTCATGGTCAAAATCTCCAATAGTGAACATGCTATTACTTCAGGGATAGATGATTTTTCCACATTTGATGAATTGTATTTCAATCAAAAGGGTGATCAAACCATTGTCCCTTTGTTTACCGCCAAGTCTAAAGTCACAGGGAAGGAAGAACCATTGGGATGGGTATACCATTATGGGAAAGGTCGGGTTTTTCAGACCCTCTTAGGGCATGATGCCAAGTCATTTACTGCTCCAGCATTTCAGCAAATCTTAAGCAACGCGATTAATTGGGTTGGGAAGGAAGAAAAATAGCGACGGCTATAAGGAAGTTTTAAGACTTTGATTGTTGTAATTTAAGAGAATACTGAAATAGGCGAATTCTACTTTTTCCAAAGCTGACTTTCTTCGGTAACCTCTACATCCCATGCTTGAGAGGGGTTTGGCAGGTACTTGGGGTCATGGTCCTTTTCAGGAAAAGTAGCTATTACTTCATAAAGCTGCTTGAAGTTACTTTTTCGCTCTTCTGAGTTAAGGCTGTCGATCAGGTTATTGCTTTCCTCAGCATCCTGTAATAAATCGAAAAAAGCTTCGGGCTCTCTATTTGAATTGATATACAGTTTGTACTTTTTGTTTCTCAAGACCCGATCTCTGAATAGGTATTGATTTTCAACTCCGTTTTGAGTGAGCGCAGCGTTGTTTCCACCACCCATACCAAGTATCCATTCTCGCTTGGATTCATCTACGTTTTTAAGTAAAACATCCTTAAATGAGTAACCATCGATCTCATAGGTCTTCCCATTAATGGTTTGCTCCCTTTGAACTGCTTGGCCTGCTAAATCAAGAAAAGTCGGGTAAAAATCTGTGAAATCAATTAATGCATTAGAAATTCTATTTCCTTTGATCTTTCCAGGCCAACTGGCAATAAAGGGCGCGCTAATTCCTGGTTCAATTGTTTTTGCCTTTCCACCTTGTACCTTTAACCCATTTCTTTTTCCAGTGATGGCTCCAGTTGTCCCATTGTCAGTGGTCCACAAAACGATTGTATTGTCCCTGATTCCAGCATTTTCAAGTGCCTGAATTATTTCACCAGTTATTCGATCAGTGTATTTTACCATGGCTTTATGCTTTCCCAAATTGTCGGTGGCTGAGTCCGTCGGAGTATTTACAAAAGGTGTATGGGTGAGAACCATGGGGAAGTAAATAAACATGGGGCTCTTTTTATTATGGTCAATAAAGTCAATTATAAAATCTTTAAATACATCAGGGCCAAATGCTCCTTTGTGGGTTTTGCTTCCCTCTTTTGTAAAGATATAGGGGTCCTGGTATCGGTTAGCACTTGCCTTTATTCCTGATTCATAACCTGTCCACATACAAAATTCATCAAAACCATTCCTTAGCAATGCATCCGGTTCAACGCGAAAATCATCAATTTGCCATTTACCTGCGATACAAGTGGTGTATCCAGCTTCTTTCATGGCTATACCTATGGAGGGATTCATTGTTTCATCGAAGTGTGCACCACCACCCCAGCGTGGGACATCCCAATGGTTTACCCATCCATGTTTGAAGGGGTATTGGCCTGTTAATAAGGTGACCCTTGTAGGCGTACATTGTGGCATTGAATATACATTGTTGAAAGTGACTCCACTTTTAGCCAAGGCATCAATATTTGGTGTCGATATATCTTCTGCCCCGTAATGGCTAACCCATTCTTTACCTAGGTCGTCTACCATAATTAGAATGATATTGGGGGGTGTTTCCTTCGTCTCTGTTTGACTTTCTTGTTTACAGCTTGAAAGTAGGAGTAGGGAGAAGAAAAAAAGTGCAGTTTTCATTGGATAAATTTTATCATGGATTAAATGAAGCATGGCTTATCTTGGCTTTAATTCGTAAACATAACAAGCGGCGTCATTAAAAACCCTCTCTTCCACAAACTCAAACCCAATTTTTTCATAAAATTTATGGGCTTTGGTATTCGATTTTAAGGGGTCGATTAAAATGCCGTCTACCTCTTTTTGGCTGAAACATAGTTCTATCGCTAGTTTCATTATGGCCGTGCCATAGCCTTTATTCAGGTTTCTTTCTTCCCCAATCCAAATATCTATGGCTCTTTTGTTGGGGGCTATATCACCCCAATAATGGGTCTCTTCCTCGTAGGGGTCAATGATCTGTACAAAGCCTATTGGATCGCCATTCAATTCTGCCACCAATTGCTCGCGCCAAGCAGGTTTTCGTGCCAATTCTTTTTCCCAATCCCAGTCCTCATCAGGATCACAGTCAATTACATGCTGTTGCTTGTCCCAAAATTTAAGCAATTCGAGGTCTTTGATCGTGGCGGGTCTTAATTTTATCATTGTAGGAATTCTGGCATTTTATTGTCTCAGACTGATGGAAGACTCCTTAGGTAAGTGAGGTCATAGGATGTTCCTCCGGCAATCAAGTTTGCTTAGCAATAAATTGATTTAATTTTTTATTGGTGGTTTTCTGAATTTTACTTTTCATAAATGGTGTCCAACCAAGCAGGTACCCTACGGCTCCCATCGCTAGCCTTGTCCATTTCCATAAATTAAATGAATCGATATGTTCGATAATTTTATCGTCTTTAAATTTAAACTCTCCACTAACCTTATTGGTCACTTTTCTTTTTTTCTCTCCATAAACATACTCAGCCACCCAGTTCACCTTTCCTCTTTCATCAGAAACACGTCTGATGTCAAAACTAATTTTCGTGTCGGTCTTTTTATTGGAAAGTAACATCTCCCACATTTGGCAGGCTCGCTTTCCTTTTAAAGTGCCAAAGACAGGGTCTTGGAAAACGATGTTTTCGTGGTAGCATTCTACCATTCCTTTGCTATCCCCTTTAGAAAAGGAGGTGTAGAATTTCTTTAGTAATTCGTTATTGTCCATTCAATATTATTTGCTTGTTGCTCTCTTTTATTAGTAAAGAGAATGCCTTTCTTTAAGTCCAATTTATCAATTAGTTTTCTTTTAACCTAAGCGGATACTCTTTAGGGGTTTATTTAAGGGGATTGTTTTTTTAATCTTTTGATCCATTTTTCTGTTTCTACCGACCAAAATATTATGCTAGACAAGCCAAGGCATAGGGCTAATTCTGATAGAGTGAGGTTCTGTGTTCTGAACACACTTTGTAAAAAAGGCATGTAAATCACGGCCAACTGCAATCCCAGGGTTACCAATACAGCGAAGATCAATTGTTTGTTGCCGAAAATACCCATTGTGAAAAGGGATTTAATATCACTGCGAATGGCCAAAGCATGCCCCATCTGTGAAAGGCTAAGTACTGTAAATACCATTGTGGCCCATTTTGAGTTTTCATTATGAATGGCCCAGGCCTGTGTACCTAGACATACAAGGCCCATAAGTAGTCCCACCCATAATATGTGGGTGGCAATTCCTCCGGCAAAAATGCTTTCATTGTTTTTCCGTGGTGGTCGTTTCAGTATGTTTTCTTCTGCAGGTTCGGCAGCAAATGCCAGGGCAGGCAAGCCATCGGAAATTAAATTAACCCACAAAATTTGTATGGGAATAAGGGGGATGGGGAGTCCCAATAAAGGGGCTAAAAAGATGGTCCAAATTTCCCCGCTATTTCCCGTCAGGATGTACTTTACAAATTTGCGAATATTGTCAAATATCCTTCGACCTTCACGAACGGCAAGAATAATTGTAGCAAAATTGTCATCCAGTAGGATCATGTCGGCTGCTTCTTTCGATACATCAGTACCGGTAATACCCATTGCAACGCCTATATCGGCACGTTTCAAAGCAGGGGCATCATTTACCCCATCTCCAGTGACGGCTACAAAATGATTCTTATTTTGAAGGGCTTTGACAATGTTTAGCTTTTGCTCAGGAGATACCCGCGCAAACACTTTAATGGAATCAAGTTTGTCTTGAAATTCCTGATCCGTAAACTTTGCAAGTTGGGTGCCGGTGACGACCATGTCTGTTGCATCCTGTAAAATTCCAGTTTCTGTAGCTATGGCTTTTGCGGTTATGGGATGATCTCCTGTAAGCATGATTACAGTGATCCCCGCAGCATGACAATCGGTAATGGCTTGTATAGATTCGGCTCGAGGAGGGTCAATCATCGCAGCAAGTCCTATAAAACTCAACCCCTTTTCAAAGTTTTCAGCTGTGATTTGTTGGGGTAGCTCGGAGATTTCTTTGATGGCATAGGCCAGTACTCGCTTGCCTTCTTGTGCAAATTGTTCTGTTTTAGCGTTAATGACTTCGGTTTTGTTAGCTGGGCAAATGCTGAGAAGCCTTTCTACTGCACCTTTTGTAACGACCAGCCATTTCCCGTTAAAAGGATAGACTGTGGTCATTCTTTTCCGATCGGAATCAAAGGGCAACTCATAGGCGCGTTTAAAATCAGTGCGCCATTGTGGGTTATAGTTGTTATTTTTCCGGGTATAATCTACCAGGGCTGTTTCGGTGGGGTCACCTACTAGTTCATTGTTTTCATCTGTAGTAACATCATGATTAAGTTCCATCCCCAGCAGCATCAACTGTTCTGGTGAATAATCATCGATTGCTTTGGCTTCCGGTGAAACCCAACAATCGTTTACAGTCATTTTATTTTGGGTGATGGTACCTGTTTTATCAGTACAAATATAGCTTACGGTTCCTAATGTTTCAGCTGCAGGCAATTTCCTAATGAGGGCATTTTGACGAACCATGCGTTTTGCACCGAGGGCCAGCGCAATGGTTATAACAGCAGGTAAGGCTTCTGGAATAGCTGCTACAGCTACGGAAATGGCAGTCAATAGCATTTGTATAGGCTGTTCACCACGGAGCCATCCAGCAATAAATAAAGCAATACAAATCCCGATTACAGCAAAGGACAATTTCCTGGCAAAATCTGCCAACCTTTTCTGCAAGGGTGTTTTCACTTTGTCCTCTTGTAATAGTTGTGCTATGCGACCGATTTCCGTATTCATCCCTGTGGCCACTACAATTCCTTCCCCTCTGCCATTGGTGATGGTAGTGGATTTGTAGGCCATATTTAAGCGGTCGCCTAAAGGTACATTTTCAGAAGTTATCTTATCAGAGGATTTTGTTACTGCATGCGATTCCCCTGTGAGTGATGCTTCTTCAATTTTTAAAACATGGGTTTGTATTAGTCGAAGGTCTGCGGGCACCAACATACCAGCTTCAATTATTACTATATCCCCAGGGACCACTTCAGTTGCAGGAACCTGGACAATGGTGCCAGCTCTGCGCAATGTTGCATTGAGGGAGGACATTTTCTTTAAGGCCTCCATTGCTTTTTCCGCTCGGTATTCCTGTACAAAACCAATAATTGCATTCAGAAAAACAATGATTAAAATGACAATGGTGTCTTTGCTATCCCCTACGATGAAAGAAATTACTGCCGCTACCAGTAAAATAAGAATCATTACATCCTTAAACTGATGAAGGAATAAACGAAAGATAGAAATCTTCTTTTTTTGAACAAGCTCATTTGGTCCATATTGCGTTTTCCTCTTTTCGGCTTCTGTACTATCCAAACCTTGTTTACTTGTGTTAAGCTCCTGATAGATTTTTGAGGTGGATTGACCGTGATAATTCATCTTTATTTGAATTAGTAAGGATGCAGGTACTGATAGGGCTTCCATTGGGAAATAGAAGGACTATCGCCTATTTTGGGCTTGAGCAAATATTAGTTACTTCACTTTAAATGGTCAATATAATTTAAATTGCTGACCGTTGCAATGGTTTGAAAGGCTGATTTTTATTTCATTTCTCAAACTGTATTCCCTATTTTTTCTAAATGCCGTTACTTGATTGGCGCTTCAAATTTAGTCTGTGCAAATGCAGATGGAATATGAAAGTCAGGTGTTGGGTTTTGGGGTTTTATCCAGGAATACCAGCTAATATCTTTGCTCTGTGGCTTTTTAAAATCTGCTCTGAAAACACCTAGATAAAAGGGGGTAGAAATCCCCAATTCATTTAGTTCAGCTAAAGGAATCCTACCTTCCACACTGTAGCCCTTGTCGGTGATTTCTGTTGCCACGTTTATATTTTTAAAATCCCAAGATTCATTAAATTCACGGTAATGTTCGGCTGAATAATCAAGAACATTACCATTGGGATCCATTTCGATACAGTAATACTTTGCTAAGGTGCTGTCACTTGAAAAAAACAATTCAACCCGATCACCAGCTGCCACAGACAGTTCTCTCTCGAAAGGTATCGTTACTAGGGTTTGGTCCCAAACTTGGAAGCTGAAATTGAAATAATTGCTGGAAACAAAAGCCTTCAACAGTGTTTTATCAGTAGCATCATTTTCCCAAGGAGCGATCAATTTCTCAATTATGGCAGCTTGACTCCACTCTTCGGAATCAATTACACCATCAACCTGTATATCTTTTTCAGAATAAGGAATGGTAAGCTTTGAGGGCGGTGATTCTCCACAAGAAGCCAATAGTAATATTACTGTGAAGGATAGGATAAACTGATTAAATATATTATTCATTTTAAAGGGCTTCTTCATATTTCCTAATGATTTTTCTCTCGTAGCCAGCACCTTACTAAATTGTTGGGTTAACGGCTTGACCTCATGGTTTGCAGGTAATTTTTATCTTAAATGATCGTAGAATTTAAAGCAATAAGCTAAAGCCAAATCAAGGTAGTAGAGGTTTTAATTTATGGACTAACCAATTCCAGAGAATAATTAAGTTTGGAGGAGATGATTTCTTCTTCCTGATCCAAAAGGGTTAATTTTCCAGTTTTGTCTTGCATAAAGCTTTTTATCGGAGATGAGCTGTCATCCAAAAGCCGGATGGCCATTGCACCAGGATTGTCTTTAAGGCCATAAATCACCTCATAAATTCCAGAAGTGGTGTACTTACGGTCACCGTCTTTGGTTTCAAGGTAAGTTTCTGTCAGTTCGTAAGTGCGTTCCAGTTTTTCCGGGCTATTCTCAAGCTTCAATTCTGTTTTAATCCCTGAGCAATCTGCACAAGGGAGAACACCGGCATAATTCATCCAGGTAGATTCTGTATTGTCAAGAACAATTTCTTTCTCAAGGGAAGGGGAAGATTCTGATCCCTCATCGTATTTCTTTTCTTCAGAAGGGCTATCACAAGCAAATACTAATAGTGCAAGTAGCATTATGGTTAGTCTTTTCATAGCGTCTAATTTTTGTCTAGCCATTCGGGTAGGTTTTTTAGGATGTCTTCGGTCATTTGGGCCAGGTCATATTCCGGAAGCCAATTCCAGTCTTGCTGTGCTCTTTGATCATCGATTGATTGAGGCCAGTTTGCTGCAATTTCCTGTCTGTAATCGGGAGCGTAATTTATTTTAAAATTTGGATAATATTTTTTCAATTCCAAAAATATTTCTTCAGGGGTAAAGTCCATGGCTGCCAGGTTGTAACTGGACCTTACTTTGATGTTTTCCTTTGGTGCTTGCATTAGCTTTAAGGTAGCATTAATGGCATCTGGCATGTACATCATAGGTAGGCGGGTGTCTTTTTCTAGAAAAGATTCAAAAGGTAGCCCTTTCATTGCCTTATAAAAAATATCTACCGCATAGTCAGTGGTGCCTCCTCCTGGTTTTGATTTGTACCCAATTAGCCCAGGGAATCTAATACTTCTTACGTCTACATTGTGGTGTTGGAAATAATAATCACACCAGCTTTCACCAGCCATCTTAGAAATGCCATAGACGGTATTTGGGCTTTGCACGGCATTTTGGGAGGTAAGTAGTTTAGGGCTTTCTTTGCCAAATACAGCGATGGATGAGGGCCAAAATATTTTGTCTAATTTTAGTTCTTTTCCTAACTCAAGTAAGATCAATAAACTGTCCATGTTCAGCTTCCATGCTAAAAGTGGATTTCGTTCGGCTGTGGCTGATAAGATTGCAGCAAGGTGATAAACCTGGGTGACATTTTCTTTGATGATGATGTCTTTAAAACTCACCTGATCCATTACGTCTAGTTTTGCAAATTGGCAATAAGGGAATTTTGCCGCAGCTTCTTGATTAAGGTCAGAAGCAATAATTGCATCAGGTCCATATACCTCACATAACATTTGTGTTAGTTCTGTCCCTAACTGTCCAGCAGATCCGGTTACGAGTATTTTATCCATTGGCTTTATTTTGATTATGTCTAATTCAATTGCCAATTTCAGAATTTTATTACAATTATGTGTCATTAATCTTTAAAAATCGTAAGTTTAGTGTTTATTCAAAATGGTGGTTTGTTTCCATTATTTAATTAATCTACAGGCTTATGTTTGGCACATTAAAAGAAAAACTTGAGAAAGAGTTAGCTGATCTGAAAACAGATGGGCTCTACAAAAATGAGCGGATAATAACCTCCCCTCAGGGGGCAAAAATCACCCTAAAGGGTGGAAGTGAGGTTTTGAATTTTTGTGCAAATAATTACCTTGGACTTTCTAGTCATCCGCAAGTAATAAAAGCAGCTAAAGAAGCCATTGATAGCCATGGGTATGGGATGTCTTCTGTCAGGTTTATTTGTGGAACACAGGATATTCACAAAACGCTGGAAGACAAGATTACAAAATTTTTAGGCACTGAAGATACCATCCTTTATGCAGCGGCTTTTGATGCCAATGGAGGTGTGTTTGAGCCAATTCTTGGTCCAGAAGACGCAATCATCTCCGATGCTTTGAACCATGCTTCTATCATAGATGGAGTAAGGTTATGTAAAGCCATGCGTTTCAGGTACAAGCACAATGACATGCAAGATTTGGAAGAGCAACTTAAAGCGGCTGATTCAAAAGGTGCCAAGCAAAAGTTGATTGTCACCGATGGTGCCTTTTCTATGGATGGGACAATTGCTCAAATGGATAAAATTGTGGCTCTTGCAACAAAATACAATGCCTTGGTGATGAGCGATGAATGTCATTCTACAGGGTTTATTGGTAAATCAGGTAGAGGTGTGCATGAACTGAAAGGCGTAATGGGAAAGGTAGATATTATTACCGGGACCTTGGGCAAAGCTTTAGGGGGCGCTTCGGGAGGCTTTACCTCTGGTCGGAAAGAAATCATCGAAATGCTACGTCAGAAGTCCAGGCCTTATTTGTTTTCCAACACACTGGCTCCATCCATTACGGGAGCTTCCATTGCTATTTTTGATTTGTTATCAGAAACTACCGCACTTAGGGATAAACTGGAGGAGAACACCTTGTATTTTAGGTCGGGAATTCAGAAAGCTGGTTTTGCAATCAAGGAAGGCACACACCCAATCGTGCCAATCATGCTTTATGATGCTCCACTGGCGCAAAAAATGGCAGATCAATTGCTAGAAAAAGGTATTTATGTCATTGGTTTTTACTATCCGGTAGTACCAAAAGGACAAGCGAGAATCAGGGTACAACTATCTGCTGCTCATGAGAAAGCAGACCTGGATAGAGCTATCGAGGCATTTAAGGGAGTAGGCAAAAATCTTGGGGTAATTGACTGAGATTAAAGTTCAGAAATTCGTTTTAATTCAGCCCTTCTTTCAGATTGATTGAGGGGCTCGAATTTATCATCAATTTCTTCTCCGGTCAGGTAATTGTTTATCAATTCTCGAACCTCCTGAAAAGAGAGGTTGTGAAGTATTTTACCATTTTTGGCCAAAGAGACCTGACCAGTTTCTTCTGAAACGATAAGAATCAATGAATCTGTTGCTTCAGACATGCCAATGGCTGCCCTGTGGCGAAGGCCAAATTGTGCAGGTACCTCACGTTCTGTCACAGGTAGTATGCATCTTGCTGCTTTAACACGACCATTAAAAATGATTACACCTCCATCATGCAATGGGCTGTATTTATTGAAAATTGAAACCAATAAACGCTTGGAAACCACTGCGTCAATATGGTCTCCACTTTCCGCATAGAATTTTAACTCGGAATTTCTTGAAAGCACGATTAAGGCTCCTGTGCTACTTCCCGAAAGGGTTTTGGAGGCCTCTATAATTGGGGTTACATTGAATGCCTGACTTTCCCTTTTTCTCCAAAACAATAATTCTTGCCACAAATTTTCATTTGAAAATATGGAAGACTTACCCACAATGAGGAGAAATTTCCTGATTTCCTGCTGAAACAAAATTATTGCAGCCAACACACCTACACCCATAAACTGGCCCAAAATTATTGTTAGGAGTTCCATCTGTGCTGCACTTACCACAAGGTAGATTAAGTAGATGGATAGGAAACCTAAAAATATCTTAATGGCTACACTACCTCGCATCAACTTATATACCTGGTAAATGAGCACACTTACCAAGGTAATGTCTATAAGGTTGACTAGAGAAATGTCCAGAAAGCCAATTTTAAAGAGTAAATTCAAGTGTAGATTTGTTTATATAATTTTAAAGTTTCATTTGCTTCTTTAACATCATGCACCCTTAATATATTTGCTCCATTAATGAGGGCTGCCATATGTAAGGCAGTAGTCCCGTTTAAAGCTTCTTCAGGGCTTATTTTTAATAATTTATAAATCATGGATTTTCGAGAAACCCCTATTAGCACAGGTAATTGTATTGATTTAAAATAGGAAAAGTTTTTAATAAGTTCGTAGTTCTGTTCTAAAGTCTTCGAAAAACCCAATCCTATATCAAGTATTACATCTTTTATGCCAGCTTTTTTACATTTATTAATTTTTTCCGAAAAAAAATATTGAATTTCTTTTTCCATATCGACATAATCAGAAAAATTTTGCATTGATTGAGGAGTTCCCTTCATGTGCATACATATATATGGAACACCCAAACCACCTACAGTATCAAGCATTTGGCGATCAAGTTCGCCGCCTGAAATGTCATTAACAATGTCAGCACCTGCCATTACAGCTTCTTTGGCAACTTCAGATCTAAAAGTGTCAATAGAAACCAAGTTGTCAGGAAACCTATCTTTAATACTCTTAATAACGTGAATTACTCTTTTTAGTTCCTCTTTTTCTGAGACCGGGGCAGCGCCAGGTCTGGAACTATACCCTCCAATGTCTAAAATGTGAGCACCATCTTCGATCATCTGCGCTGCTTTTTCTAAAAAGTCCTCTTCCTTGCCTGAGGTTCTACTCTTGTCATAGAAAGAATCAGGGGTGCTATTTATTATCCCCATAATCCATGGTTCATTCAAAGCAAAAAGCTTTCCTTTGATTTGAAGTGTTATTTTTGGGGGAAATAAAGTATCTTCGAACTTATAAATTGAATGTGAATTTTCTAACATAAAACACCCTTGCTTTGGAAACGCAAACCGCAAGCGAATATAACGAAGTTATTGGCCTTTGTAAAGAACTTTTTAAGAAGAAGACGCAGGATTATGGTACCGCGTGGAGGATTCTGAGGTTGCCATCACTGACAGATCAGATTTTCATCAAGGCCCAAAGGATAAGGTCTATTCAGGAAAAGGGATTCCAGAAGGTGGATGACCCTGTAAAGGATGAATTTATTGGTATTATTAATTATTGTCTTATCGCTTTAATGCAAAGTGATTTGGCTGGAGATTCCCGAATGGAATTGACTTTTGAAGAATTGGAGCCCATTTATGACAAATGGGTAAGCGATACCAAAGATTTGCTGGCCAATAAAAACCATGATTATGGTGAAGCTTGGAGAGGTATGCGGATTTCTTCCATTACAGACATTATTCTTATGAAACTGTATAGGGTAAAGCAGATCGAAGACAATCAAGGTCACACCCTTGTGTCTGAAGGAGTGGTGGCCAACTATCAGGACATGCTCAATTATGCTGTTTTTTGTATGATAAAATTAAATCAAGATGATCATTAAAACATTAATTGCTATTTCCCGTGTTTTGGTCGGTGGGCTTTTTATCTTTTCAGGTTTAATAAAGGTGAATGATCCTGTAGGTACCTCCATAAAAATGCAGGAATATTTCGATGTTTTTGCTACTGACATTTCCCCCATATTTGAACCACTAAAAGAAATTTCCCTGGCCATCGCCGTATTCTTGGTGGTTTTTGAAGTGGCCTTAGGAGTCATGCTTCTTGTTGGTTGGCGATTAAAGCGAGCGGTTTATCTTCTGCTGGCAATGATACTGTTCTTTACCTTCCTTACCTTTTATTCTGCGTATTTCAACAAAGTAACCGACTGTGGCTGTTTTGGAGATGCCATCAAACTTACTCCTTGGGAATCCTTTTACAAAGACATCGTTCTTTTGGTTATGATCGTGTTTTTGCTTGTTTTTAAAGAAAAACTACCCAACAAACGCTCGGCCTTTGGTAAGTGGGTTACAATGGGTACTTTAGCACTTTCTTTGGTATTGGCTATTTACGCCATAAGAAATCTTCCATTTATAGATTTCAGGGCTTTTAAAGAAGGGGTTAATATTCATCAAGCCATGCAGCCATCTGGGGAATTGCAATATTCCTACCTTATGGAAAAAGATGGAGAAAATCATGCTTTTGACCAATACCCAACGGATGATAGTTATACTTTTTTAGAGATGACTTTGAAGAATCCTGAAGTGCTCCCTCGAATCTCTGATTTTGCGGTATGGAATGAGGCAGGAGACCATACAGAGGAAATACTCCAAGGTAAAAAGCTATTGATCCTTTCCAGTAATATTGAAAAAATAGGGTTGTCAGTAAAAGAATTGGATAGAATCAGTGCTTTAATTAATTCATTTCAGGGTACTGGGGTAAGTGTACTTTTGATAGCTGCCTCCTCTGAAGAAAAAATGAAAAATTATCTTGAGAAGAAAGGTCTTCGTATCGGTTATTATATGGCTGATGCTACCGTAGTAAAAACCATAATCAGGTCCAATCCAGGTTTGGTGTTTATTGAAGAAGGAACCATCCTTAAGAAGTATCATTACCGTAATACTCCAACACCTGAAATAGCTAATAATATTTTTTCCAAATAACAATGGATCCAAAGAAAATTGTACTTGTAGGCATGCCGGGTAGTGGGAAATCTACTTTGGGAAAGGCGTTGGCACTAAAGTTAAATTGGCGCTTTTATGATTTAGATGATTTAATTGAGAAGTCAGCAGGGAAGGCCATAGCTGAAATTTTCCCTACCCATGGGGAAGGCTATTTTAGAAAATTAGAGTCAACAGTTTTAGATGAGATTCTTAGTAAAGAGGAAGAGTTCGTCTTGGCTACGGGTGGAGGTGCACCTTGCTATAATGACAATATGGATCTGATAAATAAAAAAGGTGTTTCTGTGTACCTAGATGTTCCACTAAATAATATTCTGGAGAGATTGTCAAATACTGAAGTGGCTATTAGGCCCTTGTTTTCCAGTTTGGACACGCCTCAAATAATTCTAAAGCTTAAAGATATGCATTCTCAAAGAAGTGCATTTTATGAAATGGCAAAAATAAAACTCAGGGGAGAAGACAGTTCCCCTGAGTTATTGATATCTGAGTGGATGCCTTTGTTAAAAGCTAAACCCTAAGGTAAGCAATCCAGTAGTTCGATTGTTGTCTATGATGGCTGTATCAGGATAGGTGAAATACGATTTCATGAAACTACTGTTAACAATACCTAAGTCTATGCTAAAGCTTGAAAGTTTCACGCCTAAACCACCAGAAAACTGGGTTGTTCTTTGGCTAATGTTCCCTGTTGCCGCATATGGATCACCAAAGTAGGCGTAACCAGCCCTTAGTCTAAACTTGTCGAATCTAAATTCTCCACCTAAACTGTAATTGATCGTTTGGCCATAAAGATTACTGATTTCAGTATTGTCCTGTTCAGTATTGAATACATTGGACCTAAGATTGGCTGAACTGTAATCTAAGTAATTTACATCTGCGGTAATAAATCCATTTTTCCCAAAGAAGTAGGTTAATCCACCACCCATACGCATAGGGGTTCTCAAATTATAGCTGCTTACGAAAATATCTGTTTGTGCATCAGATTCTGAAATAGAGCCAAATTCCGGGTCCTGATAAGGAGGGAAGAAATTGGCAATTATGTCCGCATCATACTCCTCATTAAATTGATTCCAAGTAGGGGATTTGAAGTTCAATCCAATATTCAATTGGTCTACCGGTTTATAAATCAATCCAAGCCCAATATTTAATCCTGAACCTTCAAGGCTTAAATTCTCTTGTAGAGAACTAAATAGAGAAGTTTGGTTATTGTCATCTATAAATGTCTCTTCATAGGTCTTTGTAGACCTAAAAGTAACCGAGCTAATACCAAGAGAGGCGCCTATAAACAATTTATTTTTATAATTACCCCCGTAAGAGAAGCTGATTTGGGACATTGAACCTTGATTTTCAACTTTTTCTGCTTTTTCTAAAGCTAAGGTAGCATTTGGTGAATAATCATATCCGCCTCCTTCTACTGGGTTAATTAGAAAAGCATCGAAAAATAAACCGTCTGTTCCACCAGGTACACCGTTTTGATTGTAGTCATCCACGTAAAAATCAAGGATGGATCCTTGGTCAAGCTGGTTTGAAAAATAGCCAAAATCATTATTGTAGGAAGCTTGTCGATTGATACTAATACCAAAGGAACCGCCTCGCCAATCGCCTAATTCTAAAGGCATTTTAGCTCTACTGATTACTACTCCAAGATTGGGCAAAGAGAAATTAGTCGTATTGAAGTTTTCATTCTGCCCCCATAAGGAAGTAGATGCATTCCAATCACTATAGCCTGCTGTGAAACTAAATTCTGAATTTTGATAAAAGCCTAAACCAGCAGGGTTGTTATGTATATTACTTATGTCTCCTCCTAATGCATTGCCTGATCCTCCCAGTGCGCTGATTCTAGCGGAACCGGTAGATCCAAATTGGCTAAACCGGAGTGCGTCTTCAGCGTAACCAGCTTGTGCTTTTACCTCACTTATATGTAATGCAAGCAAAGCAGATAAAGATAAAATCAATTTAAATCCTTTCATGTCAATTCTATTAAATCCTTTTTAATGTTTTGTTCCCCAATGCAATTTTATATAAGAAGCATTTCAAAAACTCCTGCTTTTTTAAAGGCATTGAAATTAAGAACCAATACTATCCAAAACGGATAATGTCTTAAATAGGTTAAGGTAAAACGTTACTTCAAGGGTAGGTATTTAGATAAATAAAGTCAATAAGGTAATGCCACTTTGATCCAACCTTGTGGATTAAAGCGAAAAAAATCATTGTTTGACAATGGGAGTGATGATTAAAGGATAGAAAAAAAGAGGGAATTAATTCCCTCTTCTACTTCCGCTGCTGCTACCTCCTGTACTTCTTGAAGAGCTACCTGAACTCCTTGGAGCGCTATAGCTAGATGAAGACCTGGAAGGTGCAGAATACGTGCTACTTCTACTTGGTGTAGTAGAGCGTTGATATGATGGTGTAGTTGTTCTTGTGCTCCTGGATCTATTGTAAGATGGAGAAGAACTTCTACTATTTGAGCTAGGTGCTGAATATTGCGACCTGCTGTTGCTTGATGAATTGTAATTTCTGGACCTGCTATTTGAAGGTGCAGAAGATCTGTAAGTTCTACTACTATTAGTTGTTCCGTAACTGCTTCTTGTAGAAGTGTTTCCAGACCTGTTCATTACTGGAGAATTAATGTTTCTCCTTGAAGGCGCAGCAGAGGCTGAATTATAGAAGTCATTTTGTGATCTGCTGAATGAATTGCTTGTGGCAGATGACCTGTTTCTGGATACTGCACTAGAGTTGTTAGATAAAGCATCTCTTCTTGCACTTGCTCTAGAGGAAGTTGGACTTGCAATACTTCTGCTTCTGCTGGAAGTATTCGCATTGGCCAATGAAGAAGATCTGTAAGGTCTTGCTCCTTGAACAACCTGACGCCTATTGGCTTCATTTCCGCCAGGCATCACTATTACAGTAGTAGGGTAACCAAATCCACCGCCATATAAACCGCCGAACCCTGGTCTGTAACCGTATCCATAATTCATGAATGGATCATACATTCCGAATCCGCGTCTGAAATAAGGGTTTCCAAAACCGAATCCCATCCCAAGAGACAAGTTAAAACCTGGTCGGAATCCAAATCCTGGGTTGAAACCAAATCCTGAATAGAATGGATCATAAAATCCCATGCTTCCAAATCCTGAACCAAAGTATGGATTGTACATGCTACCCATCATGGGTGACATACCAAATCCCATCATTGGACTCATAAAGAAGTTGTTGTTGGTAACTGATCCACTTCCATTTGCGCCAGTATAATTGTCATAGGCGTTAATGTTAGGATCTCCAGTTCCAAGATCTGTTCCGGTCTGAGAGTCATCGAAGTATACCGTAGCTTCTTCAGCAGCAGGTGCAGCTGAACTTTGGTATTTGGCGATGTATTCAGGATTTACATTTTTTGCAGAAAAATTTTCTACATCTCCGTCAATATCGCGGATTTGTTCAATTTCCTTAAAGTTTTCCGGATTATTATTGCTTACAGCATATTCAGTTGCTATTCTAGCATCTGAAGCCATAAAATATAGGTTGTCGACTTCCCCGCCCATATTGCTGGCTTGGTAGCTGGTGCTACAAGCAGCAAGGCCTAAAATCGCAAAGGCACCCATTGTCCGAATTGGATTGAAATTAATCATATAGATATTTAGTTTATTCCTCACTTACTATATACGAGAATATACCAAGAGGGTTATCAATTTTTAATTTATATTTGTCACAAATCAAGAATCTAAGATAAAGAGTTTTTTTATTACAACAAAGAAATAATAATGAGTAAAGGATTACCCAAGCGCAGTGAGGATTATTCCCTGTGGTACAATGAATTGGTGAAAAGAGCTGACTTGGCTGAAAATAGTGCCGTCAGAGGGTGTATGGTGATTAAACCATACGGTTTTAGTATTTGGGAAAAAATGCAAGCTGAGCTAGATCGGATGTTTAAAAAAACTGGACATAGCAATGCCTATTTCCCTTTGTTCATCCCCAAATCGTTTTTATCCAAAGAAGCAAGCCATGTTGAAGGATTTGCCAAGGAATGTGCTGTCGTAACTCATTATCGATTAAAGACAGATCCAAATGGAAAAGGAGTTATTGTAGATCCAGAGGCTAAATTGGAAGAAGAGTTGATCGTTAGGCCTACTTCTGAGACAGTAATATGGAGTACTTATAAAAATTGGATCCAATCCTACAGGGATTTGCCTTTACTTATTAATCAATGGGCCAATGTGGTGCGTTGGGAAATGCGAACTAGACTATTTCTAAGGACTGCAGAATTTTTATGGCAAGAAGGGCATACGGCCCATGCTACCAAAAAAGAGGCCCAGGAAGAAACATTGCAGATGATGAATGTCTATGCCGATTTTGCTGAGAAATTTATGGCTATGCCGGTAATAAAAGGTGTGAAGACGGAAAGCGAGAAATTTGCTGGAGCTGAATCTACTTACTGTATAGAAGCGATGATGCAAGATGGAAAAGCCTTACAGGCAGGTACTTCGCATTTCTTAGGGCAAAATTTCGCTAAAGCTTTTGATGTGAAGTTTGCTACTAAAGAAGGTGGCTTAGAGCATGTTTGGGGAACAAGCTGGGGAGTAAGTACCCGTTTGATGGGCGCCCTGATAATGGCGCACTCTGACGATAGAGGTTTGGTTTTACCTCCAAAATTGGCACCTATCCAAGTGGTGATCGTTCCTATATTTAAAAGTGAGGAAGAGCTGGCCGAAATTAGTGTTAAGGCTTTGGAAATTGTTGATCAGTTGGATGAGCTTGGTATTTCTGCCAAGTTTGACAATAGAGATACCTACAAGCCAGGCTGGAAGTTTGCTGAATATGAGTTGAAAGGTGTTCCGTTGAGACTTGGAATTGGACCTAGGGACCTCAAAAATAAAACAGTGGAAATGGCAAGAAGGGATGACCTCTCCAAAACCGTTGTTAATTTTGAGTCAGAAGATTTAATTGCGAAAATTAAAGAAACGCTGGATGAAATTCAGCAGAGCATATACCAGAAAGCCAAATCCTTTACCGAGGAAAAAACGACTTCTGTCGAAACTTGGGAGGAATTTGTAGATGTGTTGAACAATAAAGGTGGTTTTGTTGCTGCCCATTGGGATGGTACTGCCGAAACTGAAGAGAAGATCAAAGAAAAAACAAAGGCGACAATTCGTTGCATTCCTTTGGATCAGGTTCAGGAGGAGGGCAAGTGCATACTTACAGGAGCACCTTCCACGGGAAGGGTGCTTTTCGCTAAGGCTTATTAGATTTAAAAAGTATTGGAAGCAAAAGCTAAACTTTTAGCTTAGCTAATAGTAGAACAGGATTTTGGAAAAGTGTTGCTGGATTGATCAACACTTTTTTTCAAAATGCTGTTTTTTTTAACTCTTTTTTACAAAGGACTTTGACTTTGAACCGGATTTACCATTTTTAAACCCGAAATATGCAATAGACAATCTATTACGTGCTGAAATCGCTTTAAAATCAGGCACTTTGTTGCTGTTTTCAATTTCACCATAGCGGTGCTATGTTAAAATCTCCAAACAGCCTGATTTTCTTGCGATTGCAACACTTCCCGTAAACACGGGACAGGCTTCACCCCTGACTATTGTCAGGACGGAGAAATCCTATTACATAATCCGGGTTAAAAAATATAGAAAGCCAAATGATTCATTTCATTTGGCTTTCTATTGTTCCGAAATCTTGTAATTTTACAGCAAGCTTCCCTTTTATTTAAAATGGAAGACTTAAAAATGAAATTCATGGACTGGTTAATATTAATAAGTTTGATTGTTTTTGGTGCACTTTTGGTAATGCTGGAAGTTATTTTTGTACCGGGAACGACCGTAGTAGGTATATTGGGACTTGTCTTTACAGCTCTAGGGATTTATCATGCTTTCATTCACTTCTCCCCAGTTGTAGGGTATGGAGCCTTAGCTGCTTCTGGTTTTATAAATCTGGGAATGATCGTTTATGGTTTTAAGTCTGGGGTGTGGGATCGTTTCGCGCTCAAAGATACCTCTTCTGGAGGAGCGTATGACGATCGTCTGCTAGGGCTTGAAGTTGGTCAGGTAGGTGAAACACTTTCTGATTGTAAGCCTTACGGAAAAATTATTATTGAAGATAAAATTTATGAGGCCAAATCTCAGGGAGGGTTTATTCCTGCAAAAACAAGCATTACTATTTCAAAAATTGAAAACAATAAAATCATCATAAAACCTTAAATTATGGATATTTCTAATTCGGTATTGGTATTGGTCGCTGCCTTTGGCGGTCTTATTATATTATTTGTCTTCCTCTATTTTGTACCCGTAAATCTCTGGATTACTGCCATTTTCTCCAATGTAAAGGTTGGGCTTTTGGAATTGGTGGGTATGCGAATCAGAAAAGTGCCTCCTGGGGTGATTGTCAATTCGCTAATTACGGCAACCAAAGCTGGGCTTAATCTTACTACCAATGATCTGGAAACGCACTTTTTAGCTGGAGGTAATGTGCCAAATGTTATTAGGGCTTTGATTTCAGCAGACAAGGCAAATATCTCTCTTTCTTTTAAACAAGCTACAGCCATAGACCTAGCAGGAAGAGATGTATTTGAGGCGGTTCAGATTTCAGTAAACCCTAAAGTGATCAATACTCCCAATGTAGCAGCAGTAGCAGCAGATGGTATTCAGCTTATTGCCAAAGCAAGAGTGACTGTAAGAGCCAATATCGCTCAATTGGTTGGTGGAGCTGGTGAAGAAACGATTTTGGCTAGAGTAGGCGAAGGGATTGTTACTTCTATAGGTTCTGCGAAGAACCATAAAAGTGTGTTGGAAAACCCTGATAAAATCTCAAAACTTGTATTGGAAAGAGGGCTTGATTCAGGTACTGCATTTGAAATATTATCCATAGACATTGCAGATATCGATGTTGGATCAAATATTGGAGCAAAACTTCAGATTGATCAGGCTACTGCTGATTTGAAAGTAGCGGAAGCCAGGGCCGAAGAAAGAAGGGCAATGGCGGTTGCCCTAGAGCAGGAAATGAAAGCTAAAAATGTTGAGATGAAAGCGAAGGTAACCGAAGCTGAGTCTGAGGTTCCTAAAGCCATTGCAGAAGCATTTAGGTCCGGTAACTTGGGCATAATGGATTATTACAAAATGGAAAATGTAAAATCTGATACCAGTATGCGGGATTCAATAGCAAAATCTGATGAAAATAAATCCTCAGACAGGTCTAGAGGAAACGATAAAAATAAATAATAAAAAAAGGGGCTTTATGCCCCTTTTTTTTCTTTCCTTCTTTTTTTCAATTCTTTTTTACTCAATATTTCAGGCACTTCCTCTGCCTTGCTTTTTGCTAAAATTTTAGCATTCTTATTGTCAAATAGAATGGCGTTATAGTAAAGGGGAAGTTCGAAATCCCCATTTTCTTTTATCACCCCGTATTTGTCACCTTTCCTGATTAAGATCTTATCCTTAGCCTCTCTTCTGATTTCCTCAAATACTGGTTGGCTAATGATAGTACCATCTGGCTTGGCTAGTCCAAACAAGCCATTGTCTTCTAAAAGGTAATATTCATCCATCATTCTGCTAATTCTTTTACAAGGGCTTTCGAGCAAAGACTTCCCACTTTTATTGATCAGGTCGTACTTGCCGTCGATTTGAACGATAGCCAGGCCGTTTTTAAAGGGCCCTACAGCGCTGTATTGATAAGGGATGACCAAATCCTGCTGATGGTTGATATAACCCCATTTGGTGCCGGTTTTCACACTTGCCATGCCCTCTGAGAATACTTTTACCTGATCAAATTCAGGACTTACTATGGTGTCACCAAAGGCATTGATAAAGCCGAAGCCATTTCCAATTTTGGCGCCATAAGCACCTTCGTTACCGGGCAGAATTCCTGTGGCAGTTTTTGTTGGCTTAACTTCCCAGTCACCTTCTTTATTTAACAAGCCCGTGGTCCCGTCTCTAAAGTGAACATTAAAATAGTTTCCTGATCTTCTGACGGAATCCATTCCGACAATATCCAGCAGGATACCGTCATTTTTCATTATCCTACGCAATTTTCCATGGATGTATTCTACCATTACATCATGTTCAATGCTAATCCTGTGGAAGCTATTGTACCTGATGTCAGCCGTAGTGGATAGGGCGTTGATCAAAAGGTATTCATTGCTGTTTTTAGCATAAAAATAATTGTCTTCCAAATGGCTTATTTCATCAATAACAGGCTTTAGAATATAATCTCCTTCCATATTGATTAATCCCAAGCCAGAGGCCTCCCTAGCAACAATTACATCATCAGTAGGGTCTGTAAGTGAAATAAAACGGTGTTCTGGAGTTTGTGAAAGGGGTAAAGAGAAGCTTCCATCGCTATTTTGAGCGATCACCTGACCATTTCTGGCTATTCTGGCCGAAACATAACTACCTATAGGAGTAGTCTCCCTTTTGCCTCTGTCGTAAACAAAGTATTCATCGCCTAGTCTTGCAAGTAATCGGGTATAATAAGAATCAATTTCATCATAAATAGCAGGTAGCACCTGCTCCCCATATTCATGGATCGCCCCAAATTTATCCTTGTTTTGGATGATTATCCAAGGCTCAAGAAATTGATAAAGGGAAGCATCCTCTATTACTGTGAACGGTTCATATTTTGCATCTAAAAAAGAAAGATCATTGTCCCAAACATTGATCCTTAGGTTATTTCCTAATAAGAAAATTTCTCCCTTAGAAAGCTTTTTTTCCAAGTGGAAGTCGTTGTCAAATACTTCCCAGGTTTGAGTTGAACCTATCCTTGCAAACAGTACGGTTAATAGCAAGGTTATAAAAAATCTGTATAGGTATAATTTATGCATTTTAGCGTGTTTTAGGGGTGAAAGTAAAAAAGAAATTACAGCTTTCCCAATAAAACTACAAAGGCAATTTTAACTGCTGAATAAAAAAATATAAGTAGGTCAGTACTTGGTTTTTACCTAATGATCTGTTTTTTTGACTTCTTCTTTTTCCAAGTCAAAAAGGTCATTAATGATTCCAATCATTTCTTCAGCTTGATCCCTTTTGCAAGCAGCTCTTAGTTGAACCACGGGTACTTTAAGAATTTTTTGCATCATGCTTTTGGTCATTTTATCGATAATATCGAACTGTTGACTATCTGCATTCTTAAGGTATCTCTCCAGCTCTTCTTTACGGATTTGTTCCAAGCTGTTTTTTAGCTTATTGATGGTTGGGGAAACCATCATTTCTTTTTTCCAATCGTAGAATTCTTTAATGTTCTCTACGATAATATTCTCCACATGTGGTATAGCTGCTTTCCTTTTGCTTAAGGTTTCGGTCGCCTTGCTTCGGATATTGTCCACATTATACAGCAATACACCTGGAAGGTCTTCCACTGCGGTGTCAATACTTCTTGGTACCGAAAGATCTACCAGTAATTTATAGCTTTTTATATTAAAACTACTTATTAACTGTTTGCTTATTAAAGGTTCAGACATTGCGACCGAAGAAATGATCACATCTGCCTCTTTCATTGCTTCAAAGCAATCCTCGAAGGGGATGGCTTCAAAATTATATTCAGTAGCCAATTCCAAAGCTTTAGAATAGGTTCTGTTGGCAATTTTTATTTTTGCATCACCCAAATAAACCAGGTTTTTAGCAACATCTTCTCCTATTTCTCCCAGTCCTACCAGAAGTACTCTTGGTTGGTGGGTATTGGAGGTAAGCTCTTCAATTAATTCCACTGCTGCATAGGATACAGAAGCAGCTCCATCTCTGAATGCCGTCTCTTGTACTACCTTCTTATTGGTGAAGAATATGGTATGCATGAGGCGGTGTAAGAAAGGTCCAGCCATGTCCATGTCCACTGCAGTCTGATACGCTCGTTTTACCTGATTGGATATTTGCATGTCTCCAATAACCTGAGCTTCCAGACCCATCGCCACTCTAAAAAGATGGGATATGGCTGTTTTATCATCATGGAAAATGTCAAAATATTCCAAATACGATATGGTATCTACCAGTCCTTTTTCTAGCCCTACAAGTTTTATGATTTCTGTGGAAAGATCCAGTTCGTGGCTGTAATATATTTCTGTCCTGTTGCAGGTAGAAAGAATCAAGGTATCCGTCAAGCTAAAAAACTCTCTCAATTTTCCCAAAAGAGAACGTACCGCTCCTTCGTCCAAAGAAACCAATTCCCGGATTGCTACGGGGGCATTCTTAAATGAGAGACTTAAAGCTTTAAACTTTGACTGCATGGTGACGAACTTTCAGCTACAAATTTATTATAGAATTGGGACGAAATGAATTAATTCGGCAAAGGGAGTTTAATTTATAATACTTCTAAATAATTAATGCCGCATTAAATCCTAATACAATATTGCGAATTTTTGGAATAACATTCCAATATTCTTAATTTATGTAGCCAATAGAGAAAATCTATGATGGAAAATTGGTTCTACATATTAAAATCGTACTTGGGTTTTACCCGTAGGGAAATGCGGGGTTTCGTTTTTGTAATCCCTATACTTTGCCTGCTATACGCTGGGCCATTTTTTATAGAACGCTATCACCACTCTTCTGATCAAGCTACTTATTTGGCTTACATTGCTGAAAACAATGAATTGCTAAGCCAAAAGGTTCCTTCTCGGATAGATTCTAGTCAGAAAAACCAAAAGCCAAGCCAGGAAACAAAGAGGGAAGAAAAGAAAAGCAGCTCTTCATCATCACTAAAGAAACCTAGCAAGCCAAGTTTCAATAAAATAACTTTTTCTGAAGCTACTGCCATTGAATTGCAAATGGTACAAGGTGTAGGACCTTTTCTTTCTGCGCGAATTGATGATTACAGAGAAAGTTTAGGCGGTTTTCACAGTCCGGAGCAAATTCTGGAAGTTTATGGGGTAGATGCTGAACTCGCCGAGAAAATTTACTCTGTATTTGCTTTTGAATCCCATATAAGCCGTCAATTAAATATCAATTCAGCAGATTTTAAACAATTGATAAAGCACCCTTATATAGACTATGGGGCCACTAAGGTGATTTTGGCTTATAGGAAACAACATGGGCCATACAAATCAGCAGAAGAGTTGTTGAATATTAAAATTTTCAATGAAGACTGGGTAAATAGAGTTTCCCCTTACCTGACTTTTTGATTTCAATTAGAAATAGTGAATTTCTTCGGCTTGCTAAGATCAATTTAGAATAGGCTTCTTCAATGCTGTTTGGGTTATTGCAGAATTAGGGTTTAATTCTCTACAATATTTTGAATGTTAATTTCATATAATTGAATGGCTCACGGAAGAAAAAAGTCATGTTAAATACTGTTAGGTAGTGGTTTATCGAAGAGGTTGGTCAATTCAGGTGTTGGGCTAAATACCTTAGGGGCTTAACTATGTTTTCTATTCGGAACTAAATTTTGTAATAAGATTTTGCCGTATGAATATTTGTCGGAAATTTACCCAATGAAGGATTTGGTACAACATTTGGCTGCGATTGAGCTGAATTTACCATCTTACCCCATGGATATAGAACAGGGGGATCAAGGTAAATATTACGTTTTTGACCCAATAAGGAAAAAGAAACTGCTTTTAACACCTGAAGAATGGGTAAGGCAGCACATCACGCATTACCTTGTCAAGCATTTGAATTATCCGGGAAGTTTGATTTCATTGGAAAAGGGATTGAAATACAATGCCCTTCAAAAGCGCTTTGACATATTGGTATTGGACAGGACGGGGGCATCTTTCTTTTTGATTGAATGCAAGGCGCCTGATGTAAAACTGAACCAAAAAACCATAGAGCAAGT
Source organism: Cyclobacterium amurskyense (assembly GCF_001050135.1). Lineage (GTDB taxonomy): Bacteria > Bacteroidota > Bacteroidia > Cytophagales > Cyclobacteriaceae > Cyclobacterium > Cyclobacterium amurskyense. The sequence goes on from NZ_CP012040.1 coordinate 2,975,937, forward strand.
TTGTTTGTATAACAATAAGTTCAACGCCCCTTATTTATGTATAAGCAATGGGCGTCAGCATTTTTGTTTGCAAAAAGATTTAAAAACAGGTAAGTATTCACAAATTGCTCATTTCCCTATGTTTGAATAATTACCAAGATTTTTTAAGTCATTGAAATATGATGATAAATGTGACGAGAGTCATGTAATTTACTAAATTTGTCTAGTTACTTACTTAAAATTGTGGCCACAATATGATGAATAAAGTAAAGAGTACGCCTTGCGAATTGTGCATGAGCAGGAAGCTTTCCTTATTTGCAGGACTTGGAGAGGAGCATTTATGCAATGTTTCTGAGGGTAAAAACTTCATATCGCATAAAAAAGGTCAAATCCTTTATTACGAAAACACTAAACCACTGGGGGTGTTTTGTGTGAACAGTGGTGTAGTTAAAATTTTTAAGACAGCTTCAAATGGTAAAGATCAAATCATACGACTTGCCCAAAAAGGTCATTTAGTAGGTTATTCTTCATTGATAGGAGAGGAATCCTATTCTACCACTGCCACCATTGTGGAAGACGCGGGGATTTGCTTTGTACCCAAGGAGGTGTTTTTGAAAGTAATGAAGGAAGATAATAATTTTCATCAACGACTTACCCAAGCACTTTGTCATGAAATGGGACTTATGGAAAGTCAATTGACAGACGCAACCCAGAAATCGATTAGAGAGCGTTTAGCGCTGACTTTATTGCAATTGGGAGACAGCTATGGAGTTGATGGTGGAGACAGACAGAGGCTTGATATCGCGCTTACAAGGGAAGAAATAGCTGGACTTGTGGGAACGGCTACTGAAACCGTAATTAGATTGCTTTCCGAGTTCAAAAAAGATAAGCTTATCGATTTACAAGGAAAAAAAATTATTCTCCTGAACAGAAAAGGCTTGGCAAGGCTTTCTGATTTCTACGGATGATTTTAAACCATAAATAATGGTCTACTGAAATGGCATCAAAATCAAACTTTTGGTGGCCAATTTCTGCTTCACTATTACATTACTATGTCCTAATTTTCAAGTTGACTTCCTTTATTTGGGGGTAATTTTTTAAAGAAATTAGGATCTTTCATCGCCTGTTAAAAAGGGCTTGTTGGAAAATTCGATAAAATTTGACCACGCAATCATAAACTAATCCCTTCGTTGTTATTTTGTGTGTTTATCTCCTGATCAGTAGTACAATTCGACTACGGTAAAGTGCAATTTGGTAGAACATTGGGTAGGTTTTCTTTGACCTTTTATCCATTGGGCATAGGTATCCCACGATAAAGATTTTTTGATCGTTTTTCTCTTTAGGCTGCCTTCTCTCTGGGTGCAGGCTCCTCCCGGTTTCTTTTCTTTGCGATTTTTACCGCGTTGGCCGCCATGGTTGCAAAAAGCACCATCAGCTTCTCCCGTTTTTCTCCCCGGACTTTAATTTTTCTAAGCCCGTAATGATCTTTGTGGGTTCCGAAAATACCTTCCGTTACCGTTGCCCTTTGCTTTGATATTTCGCTGCTGAGTATTTTTTCAGCTTTGGAGTGGTTTTTAGGACCCTTTTTGGGGAAGCAGGTGAATATGCTGTTTCTGGTACAGTATCTTCTGTTTTCGTTGGTGGCATATATTCGGTCTGCGCCAAGCTGTGTTGTTCCCTTGAAAACTGTTTTGTGTTTCACCACGGAGATTTTCAGCCTTTTACATTCATTGAAGTTTCTGAAACTCATCTTGTCTATAAAAGAGAGCCCGTCGACCTGCAGCATGTGTACCTTCATTCCGAACTCCACGGGTTTGTTTTCTTTTCCCCTTACTATAGGCCTGACATAGGGTTTGTGAAGGGAAACGATCCTGTCTTTGAGCTCAGATGGTTTGTGGGTCAACAAAAATGTCTGCTGTACCAGAATTTTCTTGATGGTTCTCAAACAGGCAAAATCTTCCGGCCTCATACATTCTCCCCTGAACATATCCATTATTTGCTGAAGTTGCTCGATTCCTTTTTCCAACAGGTAGACCAGCGATTTCCTTCTGCGGAGCGTCTCTTTATGGGTATTCCTCCTTTTCCTGAAATAGACAAGCTGCTTAATCTTCTGTTCCCGGTATTTAGAACGCGGCCTTTTGGTCTTCAGGATCTTGCACAACCTGAAAAGCTGCTTTTCAAACACCCATTCACAGCTCTCCCACAAAAGTTTCACATCGGTAGGAAAGCGAATATAGCTCTCGTAGCAGGTGGCATCCATGAGAAGTACATGGGAATTGTTCACATCCTTTTTCCAGTGGTTGAGCAGTACTGACTGAACCTGTTCCCATTCACAGTGATCTTCAATATAGGCCCTTATCCCTGTCATAAGGGTATAATCCCTGATCTGTTTGTCCTCGGCCAGAAGTTTGCCGCAGAACATCTGCAAACTGTAATCTGTATTGAACCTTTCGATGAGCTGTCTGTCGCTGACATTGAGGTAGGCCTTGAGGAACATCATGCCAAACATTCCCTTGGCATCAAACCACCTGGGAGCGCCCGGACCTGTATTCTCTGCCGGAAGACATCCTGCGAGCTCATCCCAGGGGATGGAATCTTTTATCTGGCCAAACAAGGAATTCTTAAAAAAATGATATTTTGGAGAATATCCGTCGAAGTCTTTGAAAATCTGTAGTTGCGCTGTATCTTTCATAGTATTTTATTCTGCAACCTTAAAATACAAAAAAGAAAACCCCGAAAAAAGCTTTAAACAGCCAAATTCGGGGTTTTTGTGTTATATTTTTGTTATTTATTATACTGGTTATCAAGCAATTAATAAATCAACAAGAAGCCCTAAAAAGCAAATAGACACCTCCAAACCTTTCAATATTTAGTAAAAAGTTTGGAGATGATGGTGTATTTATTTGGTGAATTCTGTAATAGGTTCAAGTTCTAGTTTTCTGAATTCTACTTTAGCGCCTTCTGCCTGTACAGCTATTTGCCCTTTACTTGCAGTCGCATTGTAACCTTCATTTACCAGGTCTCCATTTACCCACACTTTCACTTTATCACCTAGGCATTCTATTACCATTCTGTTCCATAATCCGGGTGGGTTTTCAGAGCCATCCGTAAGGTTTAATATTCTCCTTTTCTTTCCTTCTGTTACTCCCCATTCTTCTTTTGGACCTCTCCTTTCAACCATATTGTCCACTTCGATGTTTTCCACTATACACCAAAAATCACCAGCGTTTTCATGGTACATTTGGACTTCTATAGATTTGGGAAACATTTTATATAGGGACCTAGGAGTAGAGGCATGAATTAAGATGCCGCAATTTCCAGTTTCTCCAGGAAAGCGGTACTCTGTGGTAATCCTATAATTTTCATATTCATCATCAGTAATAAGATGACCTAGCGGATTACCCATACTTATTAGCATTCCATCCTCGACAATAAAGGAAGGACCTGCATTGGCATTGGTGTCTAGTTCGGGTACATCTACATGCCAGCCGGATAAGTCTACTCCATTAAAAATGGGTAGGTTTTGTGCCATTGTTGTAGATAGCATAAAGCTACAGGTCAATGCTAATATAAAAATTTTTGGCTTCATAGTTAGGGCGTTATTGGTTAGGTGTAAAGCAAACAGGGGAGCACCCTTTAAGACGCTCCCCTGTTGGTATAAATAAGTTTTCGAATGCGCTTATCCGATTAGGTTGCCATTGTCATCCCATTGGGCGATGGTTCCTCTTGTGCTTATGTCAAGGTATACGTCTTTGTATTTTGGGTCATTTTCCAAGCCGTGTTTGGCCAATACTTCTTCAGGAACACCATCCCAAGCATTTGGTCGGTTACCTACATATCCCAGGTCTTTAAAGCCTTCTTCACTGGTGAAAAAGCCTGTAGCAGTTAGGTTTCTAAGGTCATTGAAGAATTTTACACCACCTTTATTTTCAGGCTTAGCTGTATCAGGATAGGCGATTAGATCGATAACTTGAGTACGCTGATCTTCAGAAATTTCTAGAAATTTTTTGCTGAACATCTCGTCTGATTTGTAATCTAGCCACAAAAGGCCTCCTCTTAAGGGCGTTTGGTATCTAGGGATGTCTTTTACCATGAATTCAATAAAATCAGGTACACCGGCATCAGTAGCGCTTCCAGAGGTGTCATCCGCTGGAATGATCATATCCACAAGAATATCTAATTTTTTCCGCTCATCTTCTGTGAAGAAAGTGGTAGATTTCAAACTTTCGTTATGAATAATCTCTTCAGGTGTACGGCCATAGCTACCAAACTCACCAATTTTAGGATTGTGAGGTATTTCTACGGTTTCAGCCTTTTCTGGTCCACATCCTGTAAACAGTATACCTGAAGCCAAGGAGCCGGTAAATAAAAGTTTTAGGTTTTCTCTTCTGTTCATTGCTTTAGATATTTTTCTTGTTCATTTGATCAATAATGTATTCGGAAGTTCTCCAGGAGTTGGCTAGAATTGTCCAAGTAGGGTTTTTATCTGCTTGGGAAACAAAGGCTCCACCGTCTACTACAAATAAGTTTTTGCAGTCATGTGCCTGAGAAAATTTGTTCAATACCGATGTTTTAGGGTCATTTCCCATACGGGTCGTTCCCACTTCATGAATAATTCTTCCAGGTTTGTGTAGACCATACTGTCTGTCAGCACCGGGCTTTTCGCCAAGGATCACAGCGCCCATGCTGGTCAATATTTCCTCGAAAGTTTCATGCATGTGTTTGGCCTGATTCAGTTCCTGATCGCTCCATTTATAATGAAATTTTAGTACAGGAATACCGTATTTGTCCACTACCTGCTCATCTATTTCACAATAATTTTCATATCGTGGAATACTTTCCCCTCTTCCTGACATACCTACAGTACTACCGTAAAATCTTCGAATGTCTTTTTTCAGGCCTTCACCATATCCACCATTGACTCCAGGTTTTCCAAACTCGTCTTTAACGTATTGTCTCATGGTGTCCATGCCTCCGCCAAATCCGTAAGCAGGCATTCCCATGCCGCCCCAATATTCTATATGATAACCTCTGGCAAAATCCAGATTTTTTTCATTCAACCACCATGGTGTGTAAACATGCATTCCACCTACACCGTCCTCGTTGTATCTTTCTCGATCCATCATGTCAGGTAAGATACCCATTCTATCTGCTCCAGTAGAGTCATGTAAGTAATGGCCTACATGCCCAGAGCTATTACCAAGTCCATCAGGATGGCTTGAGGATTTTGAGTTCAACATGATACGAGCTGATTCACAAGCAGAAGCACCAAGTACAACCACTCTTGCTGACAACTTGTATTCTTTCATGTCAAGCTTACTGATATAAGTGACTCCAGTGGCTTCACCCTTATCATTGGTCATCACCTTTCTTACCATAGCCATGGTGAAAAGATCCACTTGGCCTTTTTTCATTGCTGGTTTTACCAGACAGGTACCTGCGGAAAAATCGGCATAAACCTGACAGGCTCTATTACATTGACTACAGAAGAAACAGGTTCCTCGGTCATTGTTTATTGGTCGCGTAAGGATAGAAAGTCTGGAAGGTATTACAGGGATATTGACTTTATCTGCACCTTTTTTAATGAATAGCTCATGCAAACGTGGCTTTGGCGGAGGGAGGAAATTCCCGTCCGGTTCATTGTTGATCCCTTCTTTGGAACCAAATACACCGATTAATCGATCGACTTTGTCGTAATAAGGGGCAATGTCATCATAGCTGATAGGCCAGTTTTCACCAAGTCCATCGAAATCTTTTCTCTTAAAATCCAAGGGACCAAATCTTAAAGAGATTCTTCCCCAGTGGTTGGTTCTTCCTCCAAGCATTCTGGATCTAAACCAGTCAAATTCACTTCCTTCACCACGAGTGTAAGGTTCTCCTTCAATCTCCCAACCACCAATAGCTGCATCAAAATCTCCAAATGGGCGAACCGTACCGGCACCTCTTCTTGGAGACTCCCAAGGTGGCCTCAATTGGGTTCTATGTTCCTCTAAAGCGGGGTCAAAATCAGCTCCAGCTTCTACTACTGCCACCTTTAATCCGGCCTCTGCCAAAATTTTGGAGGCCATTCCACCGCCTGCTCCAGATCCTACGATGATCACATCATAAGCATCTCCAGCAGTCTGTATTTGAATACTCATCCTTTGTTTTTTATTAATTTCTCGGAAAAATTAAGATAATTTTCTGATAATAAAAAGAAACATTTTGAAAGTACATTACCATAAATGCTTAAAACAGGCTATTTGTTATAGCAACGGTCTTAAATGTTTCCAAACAGTTTGTGCTACAATTTGTTGTCCTTCGCTTGTGGGGTGGATGCCGTCGGGTAAGTTTAAATCCGGATTTCCCGCAACACCTTCCAAAAGAAAAGGGATGATTCCTATGTTTTGATTTTCAGCAATCTCAGCATACATCTCTCTAAATTCTTCAGCATATTCCAATCCCATATTTGGGGGGATTTGCATCCCTGCCAGCAGGATCTTGGTACTAGGGAATTTCTTTGAGACCGCAGCAATTATGGCATTTAGGTTTTTTCTTGTCTCTTCCAAGGGAATACCTCTTAATCCATCATTTCCACCTAATTCCAAGATGAAAACTTCAGGTTGGTCTTCAAGGAACCAATCCAGCCTACTGAGGCCACTAGCGGTGGTTTCTCCACTTAAACCTCCATTGATGACCCTATAGTTTAAGTCAAGGCTGTCTATTTTGTCTTGAATTAGGGAGGGGAAAGAGGCTTCTTCATCCAAACCATAGCCAGCTGTAAGGCTGTTACCATAAAATAGAATGTTCTTTTTTTTGCTCTTTTCTGCAGTTTTAACGGTTGTTAATGTAACCTTTTTCTCTGTTTCCTGTTTTTGATTACATGAAACAGTTAAAGTTGAACTTACTGCTAGCAACAGAACGGCAGTGAATGCTGTTTTTATTATTCTTAACATTTGAAATATTTTTACAGTCAATTATCAAAAATACTAAACTTAATCCACTATTGTTTTTGTTCAAAAGGGATAAGTTTTTTTCTTTGAAAGATATGAACATACTAAGCGTTGAAAATCTGACCAAAACCTACCGAAGTGGAAACAGGGAACTTACTGTTTTGGATAAGGTTAATTTTGAGGTCGAACAGGGTAAAACCCTATCTATTGTGGGGCCTTCTGGAAGTGGTAAAACCACTCTGTTGGGCCTTTGCGCAGGACTGGACGTAGCCAGTTCTGGAAGCGTAAGGATGGATGGGAAACCACTGGAAAACATGAATGAAGACCAAAGGGCTGGGATCAGAAATCAGTTGGTAGGTTTTATTTTTCAAAATTTTCAACTTTTGCAAACATTAACGGCCTTGGAAAATGTAATGGTTCCACTGGAGTTGAAAAAGCGCAAGGATGCCAAAGAAAAAGCCAAAGAGCTTTTGGAAAAAGTAGGCTTAGGAGATCGGCTCACGCATTACCCAAACCAATTGTCTGGAGGTGAACAGCAAAGGGTCTCTATAGCCAGGGCTTTTGCCAATGAACCAAAAATATTATTTGCAGATGAACCAACGGGTAATTTGGATACAGAAACAGGTGAAATGGTAGAAAACCTTATTTTTAATCTGAATGAAGAACAAGGGACGACCTTGATTTTGGTTACTCACGACTTGGAACTTGCAGCCCGGACCCACCATTCATTACATATTAAAGGCGGTAAAATACAGGAGGCTATCAATGGTTGATTGGGGCTGGTCATTTAAAATGGCCAAAAGAGAATTTAGAAAAACAGGCGTAAAACTAGTTTTGTTTATTTCAGCTATTGTTACTGGTATAGCTGCTTTGGTAGCTGTTACTTCTTTTGGGGAAAATTTAAGTAAGGATATTGACAATCAGGCCAAAGAACTATTGGGAGCAGACCTGCTGCTAAAGAAAAACCAGACCATAGAATTTCCCGAGGTTGAGAAATTGGCCAATGAACATGCTTTGGAAATAAACTTTGCTTCCATGGTGTATTTCCCTAAAGCGGGCAATAGCAGACTGACTCAGGTTAGGGCTTTGGAAGGTGCATTTCCATATTATGGAAGCCTTGAGACTTTGCCTCAAGAAGGGGAGCGAACCTTCAGGTTAGGTGGAAGCAGGGCTTTGGTAGAAAAAACCTTGATGGCACAGTTTGGTGCCGTAGTGGGAGATAGTATAAAAGTGGGGAATGTAACCCTTGAAATCGTGGGGGCTTTACAAAAAGTCCCTGGACAAACTGGGATTACGGCTACTGTGGCTCCGGCAGTGTATATTCCTATGGACCAGCTTGAAGCCTCAGGCTTGGTCCAATATGGAAGCCGGGTGAATTATAATCATTATTTTTTATTTCCTGAAAACTTCGACTTGCAGGCTTTAATAGACGAGAACAAGGAAGTATGGGAAGAGGATAGAGTGAATTTTGACACTGTTCAAACTCAAAAGGAGTCTACAGGTAGGTCTTTTGAAAATCTCTCAAACTTTCTAACATTGGTCGCTTTCATTGCCGTTTTATTGGGCTGTGTAGGAGTGGGCAGTGCTGTAAATGTTTTTGTCAAGGAAAAGCTTCCTTCGGTTGCCGTATTGAGGTGCTTGGGTGTGAAAGCCCTAGACATCATAGTGGTGTACTTGGTGCAGATATTCTTTATGGGCTTATTAGGCTCAATAATTGGGGCAATGGCAGGTGCGCTGTTGCAGTTTTTATTGCCTTTGGTATTTAGCGATTTTCTTCCTGTAGAAGTCTCCGTTCAATTGGCTTGGGGATCCATAAGTATGGGGATTGTAACCGGAGTAATGATTTCCATCCTCTTTGCATTAATACCTTTACTCAAAATCCGAAAAGTGTCTCCAATGATGACTTTAAGGCCTGACGATCAATCGGGAGGCTTTGGGAAAGATTCTGTGAGGATTTTTGTTTTGTTGGGTATCATTTTATTTATCCTGCTTTTCAGTTTTTTCTTATTGGGAAAATGGGACCAAACCTTTTGGTTTACAGGATTCGTAGTATTGGCCTTTGGTGCTTTGTGGCTGTTGGCCATGGGGGTAATGAAAGCCATCCGTACATTCCTTCCAATATCTTTGAACTACCCTGTTAGACAAGCTTTGTCAAATTTATACCGGCCCAATAATCAGACAGTTTCTTTATTGGCAACGATAGGTTTGGGAACAGCAATGATTGGAACATTGTTTTTTATTCAAGACCAACTTTTGGATGAGGTTCGATTTGCTGATAAAGAAGATCAACCAAACATGCTTTTTTTTGATATTCAAACCAGTCAGGTGGACAGCATGAAAGCAGTTCTTGAGGCTGAAGGTCTTCCGGTTCTACAACATGTACCCATCATCACTATGGGGGTTTCGGAGGTGAATGGCCTTACTAAGAAAGACAATGAAGAGCTTAGTGATGAAGAACGGAGATCCGGCTCTTTTTACAACAGAGAATTCCGCGTGACCTATAGGGACAGCCTTATCAATACAGAAGAATTGTTAGAAGGGAGTCTTATACCCTACCGTTCGGATTCAGACAGTATTTTTGTGTCTATGGAAGAAGGCTATGCCGAGCGGAATCATGTGAAAATCGGAGATGAAATAGTTTTCAATGTACAGGGTAGACCCTTGACTACTTATGTAGGAAGTATTAGAAAAGTAAACTTTAGAAGAGTTTCCACTAACTTCCTTGTATTATTCCCGGACAAAGTCTTAGACAATGCCCCGAAATTTCATGTGTTAATCACTAAAACTAAGGACGATAATACTTCTGCTGAAATCCAAAATATCATGGTGCGGCAGTTTCCAAATGTATCTGTAGTTAATCTAAGCATGATTGTCGAAACTCTGGAGGATCTACTTGGGAAGATTGGCTTTGTTATTCAATTTATGGCCTTTTTTAGCATTTTGACAGGTGTTTTGGTTTTGATTAGTTCCTTGCTTATAAGTAAATTTCAGAGAGTTAGGGAGAATATTTTGTTGAGAACAATTGGTGCTGAAAGAAAAGTATTGATTAAGATTAATATTTTGGAATACCTATTCCTTGGTAGTCTGGCAGCAGGAGGGGGATTAGTGCTTTCGGTACTTGCTTCTTTTCTGCTAAGTTATTTCGTGTTTGAAATTGCATTCAGTTTACCTTGGCAACCTTTGTTTTTGGTGTTTACACTGATTACAGGACTTACCGTGTTTTTAGGTTGGATTAATAGTTTAAACATACTTAAGGCCAAGACGATGGATATATTGAGGAGCTAAAGGTCAATTTTAAGTGGTTGATTAATGAGAAATGAACCTTTTGGATAAATTCAATGTATCTACATTAGATACCAGTAGAATAAATGAAAATTGAAGAGGAAATAAGACAAAATCCATTCAAGGACAACTATACCAAGGCAGTTGTAAATTTACTATTTACGCAAAGTTACTTGGTTACTCATCAAAGTAAGATTTTTAAGCCTCATGATTTATCTCCTGAGCAATACAATGTACTAAGAATTTTACGAGGTCAGTTTCCTAAACCTATCACGGTGTCTTCTATCCAAGAGAGAATGCTTAATAAAATGAGCAATGCCTCTAGGCTGGTGGAAAAACTCAAGCAAAAAAAGATGGTGAAAAGGACGGAATGTCCTAAGGATAGAAGGCAAGTGGATATAGTGATCACAGAAAAGGGACTTGAGCTTTTAGAATTACTTGACATAGAGGTCAGGAAATTTAATGTGGACACCATACACCTTGATGAAAAAGAGGTAGAGCAGCTAAATCTACTTTTGGATAAGTTAAGAGGTTGACTCCTGAAATAAGCAATCAATTGTAACTGAAGGTTACCCATGTGAAGGTGTAATGCCTAATGTTGCTCGGAATTGTATTTATTTTGATTTCAAAGTTGGGATAATCATCATGTATAAAAACCGGGCCTATCTTAAAGCTGAATTTCACTTGATTTTCTGTTTCAGCACCAATTTACAATTGGATGTTTGTCCCCATTTAATTCGTATTCGAATTTTTGGCCTGTGATTTGTTTAGTGATGACTGAATAGATTAGATAAATTGTTTAGAACAGAAGGCAGGGTTATGAAAAGAATATTTGCAATATTAGTTTTGATTATTGGTGTCCAAATGGTTTCTTTTGGACAGGAAACCTCGAAAATCATTGTAGATGGTAAAAGTGAAATCAAGGTTTTGCCTGATGAAGCATTGATTCGAGTTTCACTTACCAGCAAAGCGATGAAAACAGCCGATGCGACTGAGGATCTCAATAAAAAAGCAGCAGCAGTGACCAAAGCACTCAAGCAAAGTGGAGTGAAAAATTATGAATTAAAGGCTGACAATTATTTTGTCAATGTAAATAGGGTATATACAAAAGGGACTTCTAAAGACAGTGGTTATGTTGCTAACCAAACCCTAAGAGTATTGGTGAAAGACAATACAGGAGAAGATTTGGCGAAAATCATGGAGGCATTGCATACCAATGTGGACATGGGTTTTCAGTTTGAGTTTCAATTGTCAGACAAAAAAAAGAAGGAATACCAAGAAGAATTGTTAATGTTGGCCATAAGGGATGCTAAAAGCAAAGCCGAATTAATAGTCAATTCGCTTGAATTGGGAGATATAGCTGTGCATCAGGTGATATATGGCGAGGCCACTAATTCTTATCAACCAAAAATGTACAGGTCTGAATCTATGCGTGTAAGTGCTGATATTCAGCGAACACCACCTACCATCGAACTGGATGAGCAGATTTTAAGTGATCAGGTAAAAGTAATTTTCACCTTCGATAAATAATTTTAACTAGGCCTGGGGATTGGGGAAATTGTCAGTTTCATCTTCTCCCGGCCTCTTGTGAAGACATTGGAAATCCTTTTCAATTAACACCTTAAGCATGGCTTCTCCCGGTAGTGGGAGATTTTTCGATATGCCAATTTGCTCCGTGTTTGCCCAGGTTTTTATTTCGGATTCAGAAAGGCTTATACTTAGATGTTGGGTCTCAAAAGATATTGTTAGGTCATTGTCTTTATTCATCGGCTTAACAGAATAAATAAAGGAAGGATAGGGGGCAGGCAAGTTCAATACTTCTTTAATCTCTGTGCCCTTAGCAAGTTGGTTGACTTCGTTTTGGGAAAGCCTTAATCTAATCGTATTGAGATGAATGCGGATTTTCATGAGTTGAATTTATGAATCAGAATTGATATTGTAGTTTTTTTAGGCCGAAATGTGAATTATGGTGGGTTTAATTAGGAAAAATAATTCATTTCCAGCTTAGACGCAGATTAGGTTTATTTTAAATCTATAGGAATAGACAATTTAGCTTATTGAAGCATATTCAGGGTTTAAATTTTTTGATTTTGTTCAAAGTATACCCAATTTACCAAAAGGAATTTCTCTTACAATTTACTGTTTAATCAAATGCCGAAAAAAGACATCTTAGATTTTCTTAAAGAATTGTCTTCCAATAATTCCAAAGAGTGGATGGATGAAAACCGTAACTGGTACCTTCAGGAAAAAGCCGCTTTTCTTGAAAAGGTAGCTGAGATATTGGCTCAATTAAGTATTGATGAGCCTGGGTTTTCAGATTTGAGGCCTAAAGATTGTGTTTTTAGGCAGAATAGAGACATACGCTTCAGTGCGAATAAGGCTCCGTACAAAAGCAATATGGCCGCTTATTTCTCCGTTGGAGGGAAAAAGTCAGAAGGCCCAGGGTACTATTTACACGTTCAGCCGGGAGGATCTTTTGTAGGTGGAGGAATATGGATGCCTCAAGCGCCGATTTTAAAGAAAATTCGACAGGAAATAGATTATTCCGGAAAGGAGTTAAGAAACCTGCTAATGTCACCTGAGATAAAGAATACCTTTGGAGAAATGCAAGGGGAAAAACTCAAAACTTCTCCCAAAGGATTTGAGAAAGACCATCCGTTTATTGAATTCTTAAGGTACAAGAGTTTTATATTGTCTCATCCGATCCCAGATGAGGAAATACATTCTGGCGCCTATGTGGCAACTACGCTAGAGGCTTTTTCAAAAATGCGACCATTTCAGGCCTTCTTAAACCAGGCAGTATCAATTTCTGATGAAGATGATATTTTGCTTTAAAGCAAAAGTTTCTCTATGGTAATGGCAACCCCATCTGCAGTATTTGATTCGGTAATTTCCTTGGCTACCTTTTTTACTTCATCCCGGGCATTGGCAACAGCTACACCATAGCCCACCTCTTCTATTAGAGAGATGTCATTGTAATTGTCTCCAAAAGCGAGAACTTCCGCCATGGGGATGGCAGCCTCAGCCAATATTTGTCGTAGACCTGAAGCTTTAGATATTGACTTGGGCGCGATTTCAATATAGGTGTCTTTGGATCTGTAAAGGTGTAAGGAAGAGGAGAAGTTTTCAATCAGTTGATCATAAAGCCATTGAATTTCTTCAGCGGTTCCCATACACATCACCTTATGTGCACCTCTGCTGTTTTCTTCCCAGTTTCCAAGTACAGAATGGTGATTGTCAATCGTTGCCTTCACTTTTGTGACCATCTCTTCTTTTACAGTCCATTTGTCTTTACTGGGAGCAAACCAACTGTCACCAGAATATAGGCTAATATGCACTGATGTCTCACTTGCGAAAGCAAAAATCTCACGACAGGTATTTGCATCTATATAAGTAGAACTAACTTGTTGATAATCTTCATTTTTTGAACGGATTACAAAGCCTCCATTGTAACATATAAGCGGATTGGCCACTCTGCCAAACTCTTCCAGTAAATGGGCCATAGCCCCAGGCATTCTGGAAGAGGCCAGGATGATTGGGAAATCTGATGGTAAAGCAGCAAAGGCTTTAAGGGTTCTAGTGGAAAGTTGCCTGGTTTTATCTAAAAGGGTCCCATCAATATCGGTGCAAATGGCGCTGATTTTCATATTCGGAAAGTTTAGCGCGAAGATAAACAATCAAATGGCTTTACTAAAGACAGGTGCCGATTTTTCTGATTGTTGCATATAGGGGTCAAGGGCCATGCATATATTTCTAACAAATGGTTTGCCTTCTTCTGTAATGTTGAGTTTATTGTTTTTAAATGTGATTAGACCTTCGTTCAAGAAAGTAACTAAGGGGTCTGGAATCATGTTTTCTTGTTTCCAAGGAGCTGTATGGTTGCAAATCAGGCTCATGATAAAGGGCTTGAGACTTAAATCGCTTTCCTTTTGAACATGGCCTTTAATTGTAGGGAATTCAAATTCTCTTATCTTCTTCAAATAGGCAGCGATTGTTTTCTCATTTTGGCTGTAAGCATAGTGAGCGTCACTAATGGCGCTACAACCTAATCCAAGTAGAATTTTTGAAGGTGAAGTGGTGTATCCCATGAAGTTTCTATGCAAGGTACGGTTTGATTTTGCTTTTAATAGTGGGTCTCCTTCGAGCGCAAAATGATCCATACCTATTTCTTCATAGCCCATTTCTTTAAGCCATTTTTTTCCTTGTTCGTAAAGCTTTCTTTTATCGGTTTCATTTGGGAGGTGCTTTTCGAAGGATTTTTGTGCGGGGAACACCGATGGTAAATGCGCATAACTGTAAAAAGCGATTCTCTCAGGCATTAGCTCCTTTGTTTTTTCAAAGGTGTCCTTTAACGTTTCAAGAGTTTGATGGGGGAGGCCATAGATAAGATCAAAATTTATAGAGCTATAGCCTAATTTTCGACTTTCCTCAGTAATATACTTTACCTTTTCAAAGGGTTGATGACGATTAATGGCCAACTGAACTTTGCTGTCGAAATCTTGAATGCCATAACTAACCCTGTCAAATCCCAGCCCGGAAAGTGCTTCCAAATGTGCCTTGGTGGTATTGTTTGGATGTCCTTCAAAACTAAATTCAAAATCATCCATTTTAATGGAGCTTTGAGTAATATGGTTTATCAACACATAAAGGGTTGAGGGGGAAAAGAAGGTTGGGGTACCACCTCCTAAATGTATACCTGCAAGTTTTGGCTTCCCATCCAATAGTTTTAGGTACATGTCCCACTCTTTCATCACAGCGCTTATATAGGGAAGTTCCACATTGTGATTTTTTGTAATTCTTTTGTTGCATCCGCAGTAGGTACACAAACTTTCACAGTAAGGAAGGTGAATGTAAAGGCTTATACCTTCTTCATTTCCGAAATCTTTATATGCCTTTGTAAATAAATTTGCCCAGGTGGAAGGGTTAATGTCATTGTTCCAGTGGGGTACAGTTGGGTAAGAGGTGTACCTGGGAGCAGGTACATTGTATTTTTGAATGAGGGAAGGATTTGTCATTTCCACTATTGGTTGATTTGCCTTGCAAAATTCCTCATACTTCATTCAAGAAAACATGACGATAAAGAGTAGGGTTACTGATTAAGATCATGTTTTTAAATTCAGGAAAGTAACTATGAAGGCATTTAACTAATGGTGATTTAAGTAATAACTTACAGGTACAAATGGAAGGTTGAAGGTTTCTGCTACCGCCTCATATACGATATCTCCTTTGATGATGTTGAATCCGAAGCTTAGCTCCGGGAATTTGTCACAAGCATTTTTCCAACCTTTTTGCGCAAGTTCCATGGCATAGGGTAAAGTTGCATTGGTTAGGGCTAAGGTAGAGGTATAAGGGACTGCACCGGGCATATTGGCTACGCAATAATGCAAAACTCCATCGATGGTATAGGTAGGGTCTTCATGAGTAGTTGGTTTACAGGTTTCGATGCAACCACCCTGATCTACGGCTACATCCACAAGTACCGTTCCTGGAAGCATTTCTTTTAGCATGTCCCTTGTGATAAGGTGTGGTGCTTTCGCTCCTGGGATTAATACTGCTCCAATGATCAAATCAGCGGTCTGTATAAGGTTTCTAATGTTAAACTCATTAGACATCATTGTTTTCACATTTTTAGGCATTACGGTAGACAAATGTCGCATTCTGGAAAGTGAGACGTCAAGAATAATCACATCTGCTCCCAGTCCTGCAGCCATCCATGCTGCCTGTGTACCTACAATTCCCCCGCCTAAAATCAGTACTTTGGCTGGAAGAGTTCCCGGTACACCTCCCAATAGTATGCCTCTGCCTCCAAGGGGTTTTTCCAGGTAGTTGGCTCCTTTTTGTACAGACATTCTACCAGCAACTTCTGACATAGGAATCAATAAAGGAAGGGTTTTGTCTTCTTTTTCTACTGTTTCATAAGCCAGACAGATGGCCTTGCTTTTGATCATGGCCTCTGTAAGGGGCTTATTGGAGGCAAAATGAAAATAAGTAAAAAGCAGGTGGTTTTCATTTATGAGCGGAAATTCTGAATCAATAGGTTCTTTCACCTTCATGATCATCTCCCCTTTACTGTAAGCTTCTTCAATAGAAGAAACCATGGTTGCACCTGATTTTTGATAAGCTTCATCAGGAAAGCCGCTACCCAACCCTGCGGCTTTTTGAACAAATACCTCATGACCATTTTTTGTAAACTCCTGGGCTCCTGCAGGAGTAAGAGCCACTCGGTTTTCATTGTTTTTGATTTCCTTTGGAACAGAGATGCGCATGTTAGTAGCTTTAAAGTGAACGGATTAATCAAATATAAACAGTCCACCTTCACAAGGAAAATGATTTGATAAAAAAATAATATTAATTATCTCCTGCTTTTTTATTATTTTATTTTACGTCTAATTGCCTTAAAATGAGGGTTGTGTAAATATTATTTATTGAGCTACCTGTTAGTTGTCGTTGTTTTTGTTGTTTATTCAAAATAATATTCTTCTGACAGCGTTTATTTTCATTGTATACGGAATAATATTGTTTATTATGCATTTTAGCTCCTCTTAAAAATTGGGATAACTCCAAAAAATGTGTATTTTTGAAATCCTTGGATTTTCATATGATGAAAAATGGCGTAATTAATGAATACTGAATATTTACCTACACTTACTAAAGAAAGCGAAAACCCTTTTGGGGTTCAAAGTGTCCTGAATGACTATAGAATGGTCATGATAAGTAGGCATGCGTCGTTGACTGTACGAAAAGAGGTGTTTATGGGTAAAGCCAAATTTGGGATTTACGGGGATGGTAAAGAGTTGGCTCAGGTGGCTATGGCAAGGTTTTTTAAACTGGGTGATTTCAGGTCCGGATACTACAGGGACCAAACCCTTCTGTTTGCGATGCAAGAACTTAGTCTTCAGGAGTATTTTGCTCAGTTGTATGCACATACCGATACCAAAGTAGAGCCTGCAAGTGGAGGCCGTTTAATGAATGGACACTTTGCAACCAGGTCTTTGAATGATGACGGTACTTGGAAAAACCTGATGGAAATGAGGAATTCCTCTGCAGATGTTTCTCCTACTGCAGCTCAAATGCCCAAACTACTTGGTCTAGCTTATGCTTCCAAGCTTTATAAAGAAAACCCTGCACTTCAACACATGACTAGCTTTTCCAATAAAGGGGGAGAGGTAGCGTGGGGAACAATAGGAAATGCATCAACTGCCGAAGGAATGTTTTTTGAAACATTTAACGCAGGAGGTGTTTTGCAGGTGCCAATGGTTATTTCTGTTTGGGATGATGATTACGGCATTTCTGTGACAAATGATTTACAAGTAACTAAAGCAAGTATTTCGGCTGCACTAGAAGGCTTTAAAAGGGATAACGAACAAAAGGGCTATGAAATATTAGTCGTAAAAGGATGGGATTACGAGGGCTTGGTAAATGCCTATAGCAGGGCAAATAAAGTGGCCAGGGAGCAGCATGTGCCTGTTCTGGTCCATGTGACGGAAATGACCCAACCTCAGGGGCATTCTACCTCAGGATCTCATGAAAGGTACAAAAGCAAAGAGCGACTTCAGTGGGAGGTAGAATACGACTGCGTTGTTAAGTTTAAAGAATATATATTGTCCAACAAAATAGCCTCTGAGGAAGAGTTGGATCAAATAAATGCTGAGGCAAAGCAACTTGTTAAAGAAAGCAAGGACAAAGCTTGGAAAGCCTTTTCAGCTACGATAAAAAAAGAATTAGACGAAGCGGTAGTGCTGCTGATTGAATTGGCAGATAAGTGCAAAGGGAATAAGGAACTAACTCAAATGGTTCATGAGCTTAGGCGTACCCTAAATCCCGTTAGGATGGATGTAATCAGTACTGTCCGAAAAGCTTTATTACTGGTTCGAACAGAACCTTTAGAAGTCAAGGCAAGGCTTCAAAGCTGGTATAAAAGCCAACAGAAACTAAACCAAGACAGGTATTCAAGTCATCAATACAGTGAGTCTGAATTTAGGGTTGATGCCGTTCCTCCCGTGGAAGTGAAGTATTCTGAGGAACCCTCTGTTTTGGATGGTCGTGAAATTCTTAAGGCCTGCTTTGATGCCATTCTAGAAAGAGATCCCCGGGTTTTTGTGATTGGTGAAGATGTAGGTTTGATAGGAGATGTGAATCAGGCATTTGCAGGCTTACAGGCCAAACATGGAGAGTTGCGTGTCACAGATACGGGTATTCGCGAAGTATCCATTATAGGACAGGGAATAGGTGCTGCATTGAGAGGTCTAAGGCCTATTACAGAAATTCAATACCTGGATTATTTGATTTATGCATTAATGACCTTGTCGGATGATTTGGCTTGCCTGCATTACAGGACTAAAGGGGGGCAAAAAGCACCTTTGATTATTCGTACCAGAGGGCACAGACTTGAAGGAGTATGGCATTCTGGATCTCCTATTGGTATGATCTTGAGTAGTCTCAGAGGGATTCTATTATGTGTGCCTAGAGACATGACCCAAGCAGCAGGTATGTACAATACTTTATTGGAAGCTGATCAGCCTGCTATTGTTATAGAATCACTGAATGGATACAGGCTAAAAGAAAAAATGCCTTCCAATATTGGGGATTTTAAAGTTGCTTTAGGAAAGGCTGAGATCTTACAGTCGGGTAAAGACATCACAGTAGTGACTTACGGTTCCATGTGCAGAATAGTGTTGGAAGCGGCTAAGCGACTAGCTCAAATAGGGATTTTTGTTGAGGTTATAGATGTACAAACTCTGTTACCTTTCGATTTGGATCAGGTTACCTTGAATTCTATTAAGAAAACCAACAGGGTTATTTTTGCAGATGAGGACGTTCCTGGAGGAGCTTCTGCTTATATGATGCAGCAAGTCATCGAAGAGCAACAAGCTTACTATTACCTGGATTCTCAACCTATGACACTTTCAGCTAAAGAACATAGGCCTGCTTATTCGTCAGATGGGGACTACTTTTCCAAACCAAGTGCTGACGATGTTGTGGAGAAAGTCTATGCTATGATGCATGAAGCTGACCCCAAAAATTTCCCAGCAATCTTTTAATTAAAAATAAATTTTAAATCTGCGATCAGCGTTCGATCTGAGATAAAGTGAAATCAGGAGTGCTTACCACATTGCTTTCATTTAAAGCCCTGTCTTTGATTTTTAACTCTAGTTTTATAGTGTCATTTCGGAAAATGCTATTCCATCCCAGAGACAACATAGCGTACCTGATTTTACCTTCTATAGCGCGTGATTGATCCTCTTCAAGCATTCTTGGAAAGCGGCCATTGAAGGTTGTATAGTAAGGTGGATCTGACCAATTAAATTCGGTGTAATTTCCACCTCTTTTAATGAAAAATTTAACCAAGATATTGTAGTAATCCTCATTTTCGGATACCCACAAGGTGTCTTTTATTTCCTGATTGTTGATCAATGGAAAAATAACCCAGTCTCTGTTGTTGAAGTCTGGGGCATCGTCGGGTCTCTCACTATAGGTAATAAACTCACCGGCATCATTGGTGAAATAGTTAAGTTCATTAAAAGGAGGGAATATATCCTTTGCATTTAAACCCAAATCTCCTTCTGCATCACGAAAGTCCAAGGTGATGATCAATGAATCTGACCCTGACGTCTGAACAAATTCCAGATTGTTAAAATCAATTTGTGGTACGGTTGGGAAATTATCCGGTGGGGAAATGCATCCAACCCAAACTGAAAGTAGGAGCAGGGTAATGATGGTGTGATTTTTTAACTTCATAGGTAATCCGTAATTTTACACTTCCGCCTCTTTGAATGTAAAAATGATCAAATTTTGGGTTTTACCATAAAATAACGATGAATTCTTTTAAAAGTTTTTGTGAAAAAATTAAATCAGGAAAAATCCAGGATTTTGATGCCTTGGCAATGGATGTATTTAGGTACCAATCCACGCACAATGAAATTTACCGCAAGTATCTTGAAGTTAGAGGGATTCAGTCTGAAAAAATTACAGAGGTACAGGAAATACCATTCCTGCCCATCTCCTTATTCAAAACAGCAAAGGTGATCTCAGGGCCTGAGGATTTATATACCTCTTGGTATTCCAGTAGTGGAACTACAGGTCAGGAAAACAGTCGGCACTATATTTGGTCTAAAGAATTCTACTTGCAGCATTGTGTAAATAATTTTGAGGCCGTTTATGGCTCTTTGAAAAATTTCCATGTGCTTGCATTGCTTCCTTCCTATTTGGAAAGAGAAGGCAGTTCTCTTGTTGATATGGCGGCTCATTTTATCCAAGAAAGTAACTCTGATCAATCAGGTTTTTATTTGTATGAACATGAGGCTTTAAAGGAGAAATTGGAAAGTCTGAAAGAGAATGGTAAAAAAACTTTATTACTTGGTGTGACTTTTGCTTTGTTAGATTTGGCAGAAACTACAAGTCCTTCTACCGATTTTGGAGATGTGATTGTGATGGAAACTGGCGGAATGAAAGGAAGAAGAAAAGAGATGATCAGAGAGGAAGTCCACCAACTGCTCAAAACAGCTTTCAAGGTGGACAATATTCATTCAGAATATGGGATGACTGAACTAATGTCACAAGCCTATTCTCCGGGAGAGGGTAAGTTTTGGTGCTCTCCTTTTATGAAGGTAATGGTGAGGGATGTTTATGATCCATTTACCTATACCTCTGGGACTTCGGGCGCATTGAATGTCATAGATTTGGCAAATTTCCACTCTTGTTCCTTTATTGAAACGGAAGATCTTGGCGTAAAAAATAAAGATGGAAGTTTCACCGTTTTAGGGAGAATGGATAACAGCGAGACCAGGGGCTGTAATTTAATGATCAATTAATTTTGTATTTATTTAGTATTTACACATATTTGGCTTAAATCTTTTAATATTATGAAAACTTTATTGACAATTTTGGTGGCTTGTGCGATTTTGGTATTGTCTTCATGTGCTTCTAGCAAACCCTGCCCTGCATATGCGAAGGTAGGGAGTGTAGAAGCAAATGGCTAAGCACCAAAGCGCTTATTTAATAATCTGCATACTTTTTAATGTCTTCGGCAGAGATGCTTTTACCTCCAAGTATAACTAACCTTTCGATTACATTTCTTAGTTCTCTGATATTTCCTGTCCAAGGAAATTCTTGCAACTTTTGAATAGCAGCTTTTTCAATTTCTTTTTTGGTGGTACCATATTCCCCGGCAATATCTCCTAAGAATTTGTCTACCAGTAATGGTATGTCATCTCTTCTGTCTTTTAATGGAGGTACTTGGATAAGTATGACACTTATTCTATGGTAAAGATCTTCCCTAAAATTACCTTCAGCGATTTCATTTTTGAGGTCTTTGTTGGTGGCTGCGAGCACCCGGACATCTACTTTTATGTCCTTGTCTCCTCCTACGCGGGTAATTTTGTGCTCCTGTAGGGCTCTTAGTACTTTCGCTTGAGCAGAGAGGCTCATGTCGCCAATTTCATCAAGGAAAAGTGTGCCGCCATTGGCTTGCTCAAATTTTCCTTGCCTTTGTTTGTTCGCCGAGGTAAAGGCTCCTTTTTCATGACCAAACAATTCGCTTTCGATCAATTCGGCAGGTATTGCCGCGCAATTGACAGCGATAAAAGGTGCTTTTTCTCTACTGCTTTTTTGGTGGATCCAATGGGATACCAATTCTTTACCAGTTCCATTTGGGCCTGTAATTAAAACCCTGGCATCCGTTGGTGCTACTTTTTCTATGGTTTCTTTTACTATAGATATGGCTTTAGACTCACCAACCATGTCCAGCTTTTTAGAAAGCTTTTTCTTCAGCACTTTTGTTTCCTGAACCAGTTCTTTTTTGTCCAGGGCATTCCTGACCGTTAATAATAGCCTGTTGAGATCAGGGGGTTTTGGGATAAAATCGAAGGCGCCTTTTTTGGTAGCTTCTACCGCTGTTTCAATAGATCCATGAGCAGAAATCATAATGAATTGAGGTTGCTTGCTAAGCTCGCTGGCTTTAGAAAGCACTTCCATTCCATCCATTTTTGGCATTTTGATGTCACATAGGACCAAATCAAAATCCTCGTTTTTTATCATTTCGAGACCTTTCTCACCATCTTGGGCTTCAAAGATTTCGTATTTCTCATACTCAAGAATTTCTTTAAGCGTAGACCTGATGACTTTTTCGTCATCTATTATCAAAATTTTCGGCATATTAAAGCTATCCGTTAATTAGTAAAATTAAAAGTGCAGGCCTATAAGCCGGGTTCTGTAACTTTTTACAAAGCGTTTGCCATTTATCTAGCCTTTTCTTCACAGAAAAGGTCCAACGACCTACCCACTTCGGTTATCTTGTTAGATTTGGACGAGCAGCCCAATGACCGAAGCCTATTTGGTCTTTCAACCCATAAGGTTTGCCTTGCAATACCGATCACCCGGTATCCGGTGGGCTCTTACCCCGCCATTTCACCCTTACCCCAATTGGAAGAACCAACTGTGGCGGTTTCTTTTCTGTGGTACTGTCTGTTATACTGGTATTGCTACCAGTACACCTTCCCGTTAGGAAGTATGGTGCTCTATGTTGCCCGGACTTTCCTCTTTTCTTGATGAATCACCAAGAACAGCGACAAACCAGCCTGCACTTCACAAAAATAAATTAAATAAAGCCATTATTCACAATGAATTTCGTTTTTATTAATTGTTTACATTTTTGATAAGGATTAAATCTATTTTGCTCTTCAGATTAATTGATTATATTTCTAAGAGGAATTGTTGATAATTACTTATAAAGGGCTATGAAAGATTTGTTTAAAGGATTGATCGCAGGATATGGTGCTTATAAATTAGGCGGTGGCTGCTTTAGCACGGTGCTGATTTTTATCTTAATTTGGTTCTTGTTGGGACAATGCAGTTAATTTAGCGCTACGAATAAATTTGTAGTTGCGATTCTATTACTTGGTGGAACCACTTCCCTGTGGAGGAAGGGAAGTTTATGGAATTAACTCACCTGATTTTTTAGCCTTGTAAAAGTGAAAATTTTAGAATTACCGTCACTCCTGAAAGAATGGGCTTTAAGTAGGCCTTGGTGTTGAACCCTGATTTAAAGTTTGAACAAATATATAGACAGTATTTTTGCTGTAACGCTGATCAAACCATCATTTAAATAAGTCAAATTGTGCTAATTAATTTCTATGAATTGGTGTTAAACCCGGATTATGTAATAGAATGTCTATTGCATAATCCGGGTTAAACTACTTCCAGATTGTTCCATAGGTCAGTTTTTATTTTTAACCTATTAGAGAAAAGAATACCTTTGTAAAAAATGAATATATGATATTAGTTGGTAATGCGGTAATCAGCGATGATATAAAGGAGCAATTCTTCGTTTGCGACTTAGGTAAATGTAAAGGCGCTTGCTGCGTAGAAGGTGATGCTGGTGCGCCTCTCACAGATGATGAAATTAAAATTTTGGATAAAGATTATCCTGCCATAGCCCCTTTTCTTACAGCAGAAGGCAGAGATGCAATAGCTGAAAAGGGAACTTGGGTAATTGACCAGGAAAATGAAAAAGGTACAAGTACTATCGGAGAAAATGGTGCCTGTGCATTTGCCACAACTGACGATAAAGGAATTTTAAAGTGTGGAATAGAGGATGCCTATAACAATGGCAAGACCGCATTTAAAAAGCCAATCAGCTGTCATTTATACCCTATTAGAATTACTAAATACGATGAGTATGAGGCCTTGAATTATGACAGGTGGGAGATTTGTGACGCAGCCTGTGCCTTGGGCAATACTCTTGGTGTGCCCTTGTACCGGTTTTTGAAAGATGCCTTAGTGAGGAAGTTTGGTGAAGAATGGTACGCAGAACTTCTTGAGGAGATAGGAGTGGAGGAGTAGATGTCCCCGGCCTTATTAAACCTCGGTCATCCACCCCTTAACTAGAAAATAAAGGTTAATTAAACCTTACGATATCTGCTCCAAGGGCATTTAGTCGTTGATCAATATATTGATAACCTCTGTCTATTTGTTCTACGTTGTCGATTATCGATACGCCCTCAGCGGACATGGCAGCAATCAAAAGTGAGACCCCTGCTCGTATGTCTGGCGAAGTCATTCGGATACCCTTTAGCGGATACTTCCTGTCCAGGCCTATTACCGTGGCCCTGTGTGGGTCACATAAGATGATTTGGGCTCCCATATCGATCAATTTATCAACAAAAAACAACCTGCTTTCAAACATTTTTTGATGAACCAAAACAGTGCCTTTTGCTTGGGTAGCCACTACCAAGACTATACTCAGCAGATCAGGAGTAAAACCAGGCCAGATTGCATCTGATACCGTCAGTATGGATCCATCAATAAATGTCTCAATCTCGAAATGTTTTCTGGCGGGTATGTATATATCATCCCCTTTAATTTCAAGCTGAATACCTAATCTCCTGAAAGTGTCAGGAATAATCCCCAATTTATCAACTTGAGCATCTTTGATGGTAATTTCGGATTGGGTCATGGCCGCTAAGCCAATAAAAGATCCAATCTCAATCATGTCAGGTAGCAGGGTATGCGTTGTTCCTTTCAGGCTTTTAACCCCTTCTATATTTAATAGGTTAGAGCCTATACCCGTGATCTTACCGCCCATGCTATTGATCATTAGGCAAAGCTGCTGTATATAGGGTTCACAAGCTGCGTTGTAGATGGTTGTCTTTCCTTCAGCCATTACAGCAGCCATGATGATATTGGCAGTGCCAGTCACAGATGCCTCGTCGAGTAACATGTACGCGCCTTTTAACTTGCTGGCATCAATTTTATAGAGCTCTTTTTTTGCGTCGTAATGGAATTTGGCACCAAGATTTTGGAAACCCGTGAAATGAGTATCCATTCTCCTTCTACCGATTTTATCTCCACCTGGCTTGGAAATCCTTCCTTTTCCAAATCTAGAAAGCAGTGGCCCCAAAAGCATTACAGATCCTCTAAGGCTAGAAGCTTGTTTTAGGTATTCTTCTGTTTCCAGATAGGAAAGATTTATGTTTTTGGCGGTAAAGGAATAACTTTCCGGCCCGCGTTTTTGAACGACTACTCCCATATCAGAGAGTAGTTCAATCAATTTATTAACGTCCCTAATGTTGGGGATTTTGTTAATGATGACTTCCTCAGGTGTAAGTAATACGGCACAGAGGATTTGTAAGGCTTCATTTTTTGCGCCTTGAGGAGTGATTTCACCTTTGAGTTTCGTCCCTCCGTTTACCCGGAATGATGCCATTAATTTCTTCTTTTTTTGCTATTTGAACCGTTATTTCTTCTCTTTCCGCCGGAATAATTCCTTCTTCCACCATTGGAGTTGTTGTTTGAAGGAGTAGTAGGAACATTGCTTTTGAAGTCTCTACGCATGCTGGTTTCAAAGAGTCCGTTTTCCCTGACCTTTTCAAGGTCGATATGAAGTTTACCTTTGGAGAGGGTTTTAATGTCATCTATAATAATGGCATCATCAAAGTTTTCTCGGTTCCAGGTAGAATGAAAACTTCTCATCAACTGACCAATATAGATCAATGCGACTTCCTGCTCTTCATCATCTTCAATCTCAATGGCTTTTGCTATGAGCTTTTCAATGTTTCTTCCGTAATGCTTGAAGCGTACTTCTCCCTTTGGGTAGCCTATAGGAAGCGGCTTTTTGCCTAAAAGTTCCTTGGCAGGCATTGGGAAAGGTGCGTCAACTTCAAGTGAGAAATCTGACATTATGTACATGTCATCCCAAAGTTTTTGATCACTTTCGGTTTTTAATAGTGGATTGAGTTGTTTCATCAACTCCACAAGTGCGTATGCATATTCTGTCCTTTTATCCTGTTCGGGAACAGTTTTTACATAATCCACTAATTTTTGGATGTTTTTTCCGTATTCTTTCAAAATAACTTTGTTTTTAGGCTTTTCATTATTTACCATGACACCTGCATTTAAGTTTCCTGAACTTCTGTGAATATACTAAAAAATACGCATTAGTAAGTCCCTGGCACTTCTGGCATCTATGATCGTTCTTTATTCTACTATGCGAAGCTTTGCAAAGCTAAGTAATAATGTTTTATCTCCAAAATGGTCGAAATGAATATGTGCTTTTCTGTTGGTCCCTTCAGTTTCAATGGCGTTGACTTTTCCAAAGCCAAACTTAGGATGTTCTACCTTCATTCCTTCTTGCAAAGCATTGGTATTAGAGGGTTTGAAATCAGGGCCCGGGTCGTGCAATTTCGTGGTAGTACTTCTCATGGCAGGCTTTTTCTTTAAACCTACAAAGCCCTGTTTTCCCTCACTCTCTCGGAATGAACTTGAAAGCTTGCTGCTTATTTTTTTATTAACCTTAATAAAGGTAGGATCAATTTCTTCCAAAAACCTGCTGGGCTCACAATTAAGTAACCTACCGTACCTGTATCTGGTGAGCGCATAGCTGAAATAAAGCTTTTCCATGGCTCTTGTGGTGGCTACATAAAACAGCCGCCTTTCTTCCTCCAGATCCTCTCTGCTTTGCATCATCATCTGTGAGGGGAAAAGATCTTCTTCCATTCCTACTACAAAGACATACCTGAACTCCAGCCCTTTGGAGGAATGGATGGTCATCATGGTAACGGCGTCTTGGTCGTTTTTGTTCTGGTCTTCATCTGTTAGCAAGGCGATTTCCTGAAGAAATGCACCTAAGGATTTGTCTTCATTCTCATCATTGTCCACATATTCCTTGATGGCGTTAAGTAATTCCTGAACGTTTTCATACCTATTTAACCCCTCTATTGTTTTGTCTTCATAAAGGTCTCGCAATAATCCAGATTGTTTGGCGATAGAAGTTGCCGCTTCAAAGGCATCCTTTCTTTCTATCTCCATTTTAAAACTGTTGATCATTGTGCAGAAGTCGGAAACTGCATTGGCACCTCTTCCTGATAGGAAGCTTTGGCTATTTGTAAGCACTTTCCACAATGAAATATCATGCTCATAGGCCCCAAGCAATAGCTTTTCTACACTTGTATTGCCAATCCCTCTCTTAGGGTAATTGATAATTCTTTTGAAGGCCTCTTCGTCTTCTTGATTGACTACATACCTAAAATAGCCCATCAAGTCTTTGATCTCCTTTCTCTGGTAAAAGGAAAGGCCCCCAATGATTCTATAGGCAATCCCTGATTTTCTTAGGGCTTCCTCCATGGACCTTGATTGGGAGTTGGTCCGGTATAATATAGCAAAATCGCTATTGCTTAACTGCTTGTTGTTTTTCTCTTCAAAAATTGTCGCTGCAACCATTCTGCCTTCTTCATTGTCAGAAGAGGCTTTCATAAGTTCTATCAGGTCTCCTGAATCATTATGTGTCCAGACATTCTTTTGCAGCTGTGACTTGTTTTTGGCTATGATGGAATTGGCTGTTTCTACGATGTTTTTTGTGGACCGGTAGTTCTGTTCCAGTTTGACCACAAATAAATCAGGATAGTCCTTTTCAAAATTGAGGATGTTCTGAATATCAGCCCCTCTAAAAGCGTAGATACTTTGAGCATCGTCACCTACTACGCAGATGTTTTGGTGAACAGCCGCCAGCTTCTTTGTGATAAGGTATTGGGATAGGTTGGTATCCTGAAACTCATCTACCATTACGTATCTAAATCGCTGCTGGTATTTGTACAAAACATCAGGATGATCGCGAAACAGAATATTGGTATTGAATAGCAGGTCATCGAAATCCATCGCTGAAGATCTAAACAACCTGTTTTGGTAAGTTTTATAGATGGCTCCCATTTTAGGTTTCATAGCTGCTTCATCGTCTGCTGCTATATAAGGGTCATTAAGGTAAGCTTCCCATCCTATTAGCCTGTTTTTGGCGCCAGAGATTCTGGATAGAACGGTATTGGCTTTGTAGACCTTATCGTCCAGTTTCATTTCTCTTACAATGGATCTGATGAGAGATTTACTGTCATCGCTGTCGTAAATAGTGAAATTACTGGGGTAGCCTAATTTTTCAGCCTCTACTCTCAAGATTTTGGCAAACACAGAGTGAAAAGTTCCCATCCAGGTGTTTCTCGCTTCCAATCCTATGAGCCTTTCAATTCGCTGCTTCATTTCACTCGCCGCTTTATTGGTAAACGTGAGTGAAAGTATTTGAAATGCATCCACCTTTTTATGGCGGATTAAATGGGCAATTCTATAGGTTAGTACCCTTGTCTTACCTGACCCTGCTCCAGCAATAATCATAACTGGACCATCTGTTTTTTCTACAGCTTCCAATTGAGGAGGGTTGAGGGTGGCTAAATAATCCATATAATATTCGATTTTCTGTATTCAGAGCGGCAGTAATAACTGGTTCAAAGTTATCAATTCTTTTCCAGCATACGCCTTGTTACTCTTTTAATGTCTTTATTTTTAAACTGCAGAGATAAGATAATGGTTTTTTGTCTTTAATCCACGTCTCTGTTTTTAATAAACAGGCAAATTGTTTTGTCCTGTTTTCCTTTAATTTACTAAGGAAGGCTTCTTTTGTTTCCACCTATTATGGGACCAAAGGTAAAGTGAAGGACAGTCTCTGATGTTGTTTTCAAGGTGAAAAATAAATTTATCCGTAATGGAATGGGGTGAATCATCGGTATAGGGAGGGAGGGCTATTTCCTGGTATTCAAAAATATAATGTCCCCTTTTGGGTTTGCTGGTATGAGCGTAAATCACTCTGCAGTTGAATTTTTTCGCTAATTTTTCACCGCCTTCGAAAAATGCGGTTTCCCTATTCATAAATTCTGTCCAGTATCTAATATCCGACAGGTTAGGTCTTTGGTCTGCTGCAAGTACGATGAGCCGGGGCTGGTTTCGTTGTCTTAAAAAGGCCCGTTGAAATGATTTTCGTTCAGTAAGCATGGCTCCAAATCTGCAGCGAATGGATTTCATTACTTTTTCAAAAAATGGTTGACTCAATTTGGTGTAAACTGTTTCGCATTTACTGGAAATTTTTGAAGAAACAGCTACTAAATGTCCTTCCCAGTTGAAAAAGTGACCGCACATGCCGATTACTATTTCCCCAATGTCTACCTTGTCAAAGACCAAATTAGTGTTTTTTGCTACAAACCTTCGGCTCAATTCTTTTTCGCTCATTGTCAATAGTTTGACAGTTTCGGCCATTGAATCAGTGAAATTTCTATAAAATTTTCGTGCAATGGACTTTACCTCATTATCGCTTTTTTCTGGGAAGGCATGCTTGATATTACTGAGTACAATTTTTTTTCTATACCCCAATACATAATAGGCCAAAAGGTATAATAGGTCAGAAAAAATAAATAAGACTTCCAATGGTAGTTTGGAAAACAGCCGAAATAAGAGCATATTACTATCTGCGAGATTTAATGAGAATTCATCGTGGGTCAAAATAATGAAATAATAGCGACTTTCTTGAGGAAAATTAGTTATAAATAAACCCAATTAGTAATTTTATGGTCTATGTCCGAAGTACAAAGAAAAAAATATTCTGATAAAGATAAAAATAACATATTTGACCATGAATTCATGCCTCATATAGACTCTATGTACAATTTTGCGTACAGGTTGACTTTTGATGAGGATGATGCCAAAGATTTGGTACAGGATACCTACCTTAAGGCTTATAGGTTTATTAATTCTTTTGAGAAAGGGACCAATGCGAAAGCTTGGCTATTTAGAATATTGAAAAATAGCTTTATCAATGAATATCGGAAGAAGAGTAAGCAACCCGCTAAGGTAGATTATCAGGAGGTGGAAACTTATTATAACTCTGATAATGTTGACTATAGTATGACCTCTGATCTGAGAGTGGATGCAGTCAAGGACATGTTGGGCGATGAGATATCAAATGCGCTCAATAGTCTTGCTGTAGATTTCAGGACGGTGATTATACTTTGCGATTTGGAAGGGTTTACTTATGAAGAGATGGCAAAGATATTGGACATCCCTATAGGTACTGTCAGATCAAGACTTCATAGGGCAAGGAACCTTTTAAAGGATAAACTTCGTTCTTATGCTGAAAATATGGGTTATGATACTGAAGAAGAATAAAAATAGCATCGAAAATACTTAAAATGGACAAGAATCTAAACACATCCAGCGAAAGAAAGCAAAACTGTAGCGATGAAAATAAATGCTTTGAACTATTAGAAAGCATTTTGGATGGAGAGGGAGCGGTTGGTTCAAAGGAGATGCTAAATGAAAAATTAGCAAAATGTCAACCTTGTTTTGAGCATTACCATTTGGAAAAAGTTATCAAAGAGATTTTGCAAAATAAGTGTACCAAGCAGATGGTTCCCTCTGAATTGGCAGCCACCATCAGGCAGAAAATTCAGGAATTAAAATAAGGTATATGTCTCAGGGAAAAGTAATTATTTTTTCAGCTCCCTCCGGATCTGGTAAAACAACTATAGTAAAGCATCTGTTAGAGTATGAGCCACTTCTTGGTTTTTCTATTTCGGCTTGTACCAGAGACAAGCGAGGAAGGGAAGAGGAGAATGGTAAAGACTACTACTTTTTATCACCCGATGAATTTAGAGAAAAGATCAATCAGAATGCCTTTATTGAATGGGAAGAAGTCTATGCAGGCAACTTCTATGGAACCCTAAAAGAAGAAATTGATAGAATTTGGGCCCAAGGAAGGCATGTGATTTTTGATGTTGATGTAAAGGGAGGAATAAATCTTAAAAATTATTTTGGAGACAAAGCCCTTTCCATTTTCGTAAAAGTCCCTTCTATGGAGGATTTGGCCCAAAGGCTGCGTGACAGAGGGACAGAATCTGAAGAAAGTCTTTCCAGGAGGATTTATAAAGCCAAATTTGAAATGGGGTTTGAAAAAGAATTCGACGTTGTCCTTGTCAATGAAGACTTGGAGCGCTCTTTCAAAGAAGCTGAAAAATTGGTAAAGGATTTTATAAATAAATAGCCGTTTTGAAAGTAGGGTTGTATTTTGGATCATTTAATCCAATTCATGTTGGTCATCTGATCATTGCTGATACCATGCAGGATCAAACAGACTTGGATGAGGTTTGGTTTATTGTGTCTCCACAAAATCCATTGAAATCAAGCAGGTCCCTGTTACATGAGTTTGATAGACTCAAGATGGTGGAGCTTGCCACAGCCGATCATTTTAAATTTAAAGTAAAGGATGTGGAATTTCATATGCCTAGGCCTAGTTATACCATTGACACCCTTACTTACCTTTCCGAGCAATATCCTTCTCATGAATTTTCTCTTATTCTGGGAGGAGATAACCTGAATCATTTTCACAAGTGGAAGAACAGTGAGGAGTTACTAAACCAATACAAGATTTACGTTTACCCCCGTCCGGGAAAAAACAAATCGGTAGACCATAAAAATATTGAATTTGTGGAGGCACCTCTACTAGATATATCTGCGACATTTATCCGCAAAACAATAAGTAAAGGTGGCTCCGTTAAATACTTGCTACACCCGCATGTAATGGATTATATACGGGATAAAAAATTCTTCATTTAAATTCTTGTATTAAAACTTATTCTTTTCTGGTCTTTATTTTTTGATTGATCAAATTGGCTACTCCTTTTCCTTGCTTTACCCCATTGTCAATGGCTGGAAGATAATGAATTCCTCCATAAAAACGACTGATAGCCGCCTCCTCTGAGGCAATGCGGAAAGAGTCAAATTCTCTTACCCCAAGTCCAAATTTTATTTCTGTGGAATCAACAAAATGAAAAGGTTCACCTAATAATCTTGTCAAAGCCTCGGCAGCAGCACTAGACACTACGCTATGCCCACTAGTGTATTCGGGGAATGGAGGGGTTTGTAATAATGGTAACCAATTTTTGTCCATATAAAGGTTAATATAGGTTTCTGGCCTAATCAGTGAGCTTCGGTATTTTTCATCCCAACAAGAGATAAAACCATCAAATAGGTAAATAGAGGTAGTCACCATGGTTTCAGCCACTCCTTTCCAATCTAAACCTTTGTTTTTCACTGCAATCCCTGCAATACCCATCCAGTGGCCTCCAGGAGTGATTTTCTTTTCGGCAAACATTACATGACCTTTCACATTCATTTTATAAGGATTACAATCCCAAAAGAAAGCGATTTCTTCTTCTTCCGAATTTATATTTATCCGAGCATCCATTACCGCTTTGGCATCAATGTAAAAGGTGCTTGATGGAATAGTGTCAAATGCCGGCGGTGCATCGGGTGCAAATTGGCTTGCAGAGTCAAGGAAAAATGGCCTTATTTTATTCCAATGTGGTTCTATGGCCTCTATATAGGCAGGAGGGGTAGGTTTCCAAGTTCCTAAGTCATTTTTTACATTATATTTCCCAAAAGAACGGCTTTGGTGGTAATTGTCTTCTGAAGCGTAAGCCATGATTTCATCTGCTACAGCATCGCCTAATTCTATTGAAGCCTGAAATTCTTTTTCTGGCATCCCGGCATCTTTTAATTCTTTATACAAGGCATCTCGCTGACCTGTAAGGAATTGCTCTGAGAATGTTAATTGAATGGCAATCTTGTAATAGGCAGCTAAACTTGCTAGTTGAAAGTTTGCCTCTGAATAGTTGGAGGGGTTTATTGAAAGTGGTTTTGAACCATTCATTTGCCCCATTAGAGAATTGTATTGATCAGGGGCTTCAAGTGCAGCCGTTTCGTAGGCAGCTATAGAAGGGTAGGCATAAACCCGACTCGCTACCGGTGGTGAGAAAATATCATGAACCAGTGTTTCTGTCAAACTTTCATTGGCTTCAATCAGGTAATAACTTTCCGTCAAAAGCTTTTTATAGTTGTCACTTTTATTACATGAACCCAGTAAAAATAGGAACACAAAACCCAGCCCTAAAAGGCGGGTTTTTAAAAAAGGTTTTGTATTTAATGATGCCATAATTGTAATGATGATAAAAGTGATTTTATTACTTATTTATTAATTATTCGAATTTTCTATGTGTTTCTCATAGCTGCTAATGACCCAATTGCCGACTTCCTTGCCTTGATCCTGCCCCCTGGTGATGGCGTCCATATAGTGTATGCCTCCATATAATCTGGAGATGCTTGCCTCTTCCGATGCATGCATAAATGAGGTGTAACTTCTACTGCCCAAACCGTATTGTTCCTCTACAGTATCTGTATACTTGTAATTTTCACCAAAAAAGTGAGTGAGAATGACAGCTGAAGTGGTTGATATGGTCGAATGTCCGCTAAGGTATTCTGGAAAAGGTGGTGTTTGAAGCATGGGCCGGTAGTTGGGGTCTATGTACTTGCGGATGGCTGTTTCAGGTCTTATCCTGTCACTCCTGTACTTTTCATCCCAACAACTAATAAATCCATCCATTAAGCCGATAGCTACCAGAGAGTTGATTTTTAAAGTTTCATAAAAATCCAAGTTTGATTGCTGGCAAGCAATTGCGGTGATGCCCATCCAATGCCCGCCAGGGGAGATCTGTTTGATTCCTACCATAAGGTGTCCTGTTTCCTCCAGAGCGAATGGATTGCAATCCCAGAACCCTGCGATTTCTCGTTGTACTTGGTTCATTTCTAGAGAATAAACCTCCTGCATCAAAGCATAAAATTCCGAGTTAGGATCTGTAGAAAATGGTACTGGGGGTAAGGGCTTGAACTGGTCGGCCGCTTTTAAGGTAAATGGCCTGATCGTATTAAAATAGGGCTCTACCGGGGCAAAATATCCAGGTGGGGTAGGGTACCAATTTCCTTCTCCTTCTGAAGGTTGATACCTAGGGTAATTGCTTATATCCCGGTATTTGTCTTTCTGCGCATAGTTTAAGATTTGTTCACTGATTTCTGTTGCATATTGTTCTGCAGCAGAAATCTCTTCTTTTGAATAGCCCCATACTGTACATGAATCAGAGATGGATTGCTTTAATGACTCTAGCTCAGATCCAGAAGGTTGCATGGCAGCTGCCGTTTGAAGCATGGCAAATAGTGCGCTTATTTCTATGGAAGGGCTTTCTTTTTCAGGGATTGTTATTAGAGGAAGTTCATTTAAAAGCCCAGCAAATGATGGGTAATCTTTATTCTTACTTGCAATGGTTTCGTAGCCAGAAAGACAAGCATATCCATAAAACCTTGCTGCTAAGGGAGGGTTGGTGATGTCGTGAACCATCAATTCAGTCATTTTCTCAGTGATCGATGCGATGCTTTTAGCAGGAATTTCCTGTTTGGGTAGAGGCCCTTGGCAGGAATTTAATGCCAGCAAGCCTGTTAGGACGAAAACAAATGTAATGTATGTATTTAAGGAATTCATTTGAAGTATGTTTAATTTTGCCCCGCTTGGTAAGCTTTTATCGTTTTTTGATTCATGCCAAATAGGAGTAGGTCATCAATTGCTAAAATACTTCGAACATCTCCTTTTAAATCTAAACCTGAAAACCGTTGAGGGAGGTATTCAAAACTGCCTTTGCCATCGCCTAAGAATACCAGGCCATGGTTGGCATCATATTTACCAAAGCGGAGACGGGCATTGGAAATATTTCCTGTCAGAATCAAATCCAAATGACCATCCTTGTTAATGTCCAAGCTTTCTATGGCAAATACAGGAGATATTTGAGCTTCCGAAGGTAGGATAGTTTTTTGAAATCCTTCTTTATTGTTAAGAAAAAGGCTTGTCTCTAATAAGGTTGCCTTGAAGTATCCTGCATTTTCCAATTCCTCTTTGCTGAAAATATTTTCTAATCCAGCTTCAGCATAAGTTTCATAATCCGTAAAACGGGTACGGATCATGGAGATTTGATCCAGAAGCTCATCTCTTGTAAGGAAAGGATAAGTTTTTCCCTGAATGTAAAAACTCAAAATGGGATCTATTGCTCCATTATTATCAAAATCTTTGTAATGCATTTCCGCAGGTTCCTCGGGACTAACTTTCACTTGGCTATTTAAGCCTTGGTTGCCGACTATAATATCTGGTCTGCCGTCTGAATTCAGGTCTGAGATGTGGAGACTATTCCACCAGCCACTATATTCTTGTTTAAAATAGTCTGCACTGACATTGTGAAGGTTTTGACCATCATTTTCAAATACGGTAAGAGGTAACCATTCTCCGGTTACAATCAATTCTGCATTGCCGTTTCCATTCAAATCTACCCATTCTGCATCGGTAATCAGACCAAGACTCCTAAGGTCTTTGCTCCATTGCTCCGTCTTATCCTGAAAAAGGCCTTTTCCATTATTTATTAGGAGGTAACTTTTTGGAATTTCAGGGTAGCGGCCTGGAATCACTCTACTACCTACAAATAAATCCGGAAAGCCATCATTGTTAAGGTCATTAAGGGCTACTGTCCCGGTGCTGTTAAGCATTGTTGGAAGGGCTTCTTTATTTCTGGTCAAGTTCCCCTTTCCGTCACTTAGATATAATCTGTCCTGTAGGCGTTCGTCTGTTGGGAGGAAATCCCCATACCCTCCACTAGCCACATACAAATCAATGTTTCCATCTCCGTTAAAATCAGCCCATATGGCATCGGTGTCTTGGTGATCTCGGTCAGTTTCAAAGGCTGGTGTTTTCTTTTCTTTGAAAACACCTTTCTGCTGTTGCATCCACAATCGGCCTGATTCGCCGGCTTGTCCTCCGATAAAAATGTCCTCCAAGCCATCATTATTGATGTCAGCCTTGACCATCACCGGCCCCGAGAAAGATATTGGGTTTACCATTAGTGGCTGCCTTTTGAAATCATTGGTTGATTTCGAAATGGGTTTATAGTCAATAGGGGAAGGGATTTCAGCTAACAAAGTTAGTGTCTTTTCCTGCTTATATACTTTGTCATCCGCATTTTGCTGAGCGAGGGTGAGGGTTTGGTTTGCTTTAATGTTTTGTAGGCGCTCTACTTGACCACCTGTCCATAGAATTTCCAAAGAATCTATACTGTTAGTTGTTCCTAAGCCAAAATGTAGGGTTGGACTCACGGAAGATTGGTAGCCTCTGACAGGCATTTGCTCCTGCTGTTGCAATTCACCATTGGTATAAATACGTATTCTTGCGCCTATGCCAAAGCTGTTTTTACGGTCACCTTTTAAATCTACCTTTAAATAATTTTTACTGGCAAGGCTATCCGCGTTGTTTCTATAAATAGAAGCTGGATGATTGACGTTATTGGTTATCAGGTCCAGATCTCCGTCGTTGTCCAGGTCAGCGTATGCTGCGCCATTCGTGTTTATTTTTTGATCGAAGCCCCAGGCTTCCACTTTTTCTTCAAACTGCCAGCCGTTTAGGTTTTTGTAGATGTAGTTATGCAGATCTGAAGAGGGCATTTGATGGACTAAATCTAGGATGTTCTCCCTTCTAAGTCCGTTTTTATTGTTTTTTAGGTAATCGGCCATGAATTTCAGGAAGTCCTGATTGGTGTAATCTCTGGCATAACCATTGGTGACGAATAAATCTTTTAATCCATCATTGTCAAAATCAGCAAACAAGGCAGACCAGCTCCAGTCTGTATTTGATACGCCTGCCATTTGTCCAACTTCACTAAAATCCCCATTGCCATTGTTAATGTGCAACATGTTGCGCATGTATTGGTGATGAAAACCCATTTTTAGACCGAACTCAAATTTTTCGTAGTTGTCTGGAGCCATTAAAAGCTTTTGCCTTTTATTGTCTTCAGGTAACATATCTAAAGTGAAAATGTCTGCATGGCCATCGTTGTTAATGTCTGCAATGTCATTTCCCATAGAAAAGTGAGAAATATGTCCCAAAGCATTGTCAATATTGTTTGTAAAGGTTCCGTCACCATTATTAAGATACAAATAGTCAGGAACTGTATAATCATTACTGATATAAATGTCTTGCCAGCCATCACCATTGATGTCTGCTATTCCGGCTCCTAGGCCATAGGATAAAGCCACCTTTAAAATTCCCGCCTTTTCTGTAACCTCTGTAAAAATTTCTCCATCATTTCTGAAAAGTTGAGGGCCGGCGGGGTCTGTTTTTCTCAAAATTTCTGTGGTATTGGCTTCATCCAACACGGGTAGCGATTTAGGATTGTGGTTAAGTAGAAAAAGGTCCAGATCGCCATCATTGTCATAGTCAAAGAAACTGGCCTGAGTACTTGTGGCCTCACTATCTACCCCATAATGGGATGCCATTTCTTTAAAAGAAGGCAAATTGTTTTCATTATTCCCCTGGTTGATGTAAAGTTCATTTCTTCTTTTTTCAGGTGGTAAGCTGCCCGAATAGCAAACATAGATATCCAAAAGGCCATCCCCATTTACATCAGCCATGGCTGTTCCTGTTTTCCAGGGAGCAGCTCTGGTGGCCAACCCTGCCTGAGCTGTAATGTCCTCAAATTGCATGTTTCCTTTGTTGAGGTAGAGCCGATTTTCAACCATATTTCCAGAAAAATACAGGTCCTCCAATCCATCCCCATTAAGATCCCCAACAGCTACTCCTCCGCCATTATAAAAATATTCATACATGAGTATGTTAGTGTTCAATCCCTCAGTAAGTGTATTCTCAAACATCACCCCAGATTCCTGAGGGGTTAAAAGCGTAAATTGCTTTAATTCATTCGTTTCAATGGATACCTTTTGACAGCCAATCAATACCAATAGAGGGAGAATAAACTGTATTTTACTGCGTAGAATATTGGACATAGGGATGATAAGATGGAGAGACAAATATAATGAGTTTTGACAGCTTCTCCTTATAAAGGCTGGGCTTATCTGTTAAATTTAGATTTATAATTCAAGCTTAAATACCCATTTCTAATTGTTAATGGGGGTAAGGCTTGTATTAACCCGAAATATGCAATAGACATACATAATCCGGGATTAATCACAATAGGAAAGGATCTGAGCCTGTCTTTTTTTATGAGTAGCTTTTCTGCCTAAATTAAGGTTGGAGGATTATTAGTAATCCTGATTTTTGATTTTAAGATAATCAAAAAAAGAGCGATCAAGTGACCGCTCTTTTATATTGTTTAAATTAGAAAGTTTTAATCTTCGTATCCTGGGTTTTGGATAAGTTCTCTGTTCCGCTGCATTTCATCAAAGTTAATTGGCATAAAATACATTTTATCCAACCAGAGTCGGTTTTCCTTACCTGGATCTATGTCGATCACCTCATAGGAATAATCGTAATTTTCAGTATTGTAACTGTAAATTTCAACATTTTTCCCGGATTTTAGTGTGCCAACTATATTGATTCCATTAGGTTGTCTTCCCAGGGTTTCTGGTGCAATCATCCAGCGTCTTGCATCATAGTAACGCTGTTCTTCATTGACCATCTCTTTTCGTTTTTCATCGATAAGAGCTTCCATTAATTCTTCACCTGAAGCGGTCAGAGCCGGTAGGCCTGCTCTAAATCTGATTTTATTTAACCACATTCTCGCTTCTTCGTCATTGCCAAGGGCAATGTTGGCTTCCGCATAGTTAAATACAACCTCGGTAAATCTAATGTTTGGCCAAGGAATTTCTTGCCAGGTATTCTGGTCTACGAAATTTGGATCTGGCTCAATAAATTTACGGATATAATAGCCTGTATAACTACCATTCCAATCTTCAATGGGACTGTTTCTGGTGTCAAGGCCAAAGTGAGTAACTTTTTGACCTTCGCTATTAACTACCTCGTAGGTTCCTGTTTGGATTTGTCCCAGTGGATCCCTTGCCTGATTGGCAGAAGAACGTGGCTTCCAAGGAGCTCCTTCGTAAAGGAAGGTAGCGTAGAATCTAGGTTCACGGCCTTCATAAGGCGCACTTGCATGCTCATCATCAGCCCAGTCAAAGTCAGAACCATCCATCATTTGATAGTCATCGATTAGTAGCTGTACAGGCGTGTTTCCTGCCCAGTTATTGTATCCATTAGGGCCATTGTGGAGACCATGACGTCCACCAGTTTCTGGCTTTTGAGCCAAGAAATACCTTCCGAAGATCATTTCATTCTCTCCACCATTCCTTGAAAGTGAATTGTTCATATAGGTCTGTATGGCTTCTTCCCGAGGCAAAGGCGCTGACAAATCAAGCATGTTTCCACTAGTTTTGTCAAGTACCGCTTTGGCCGCTGCTGCTGCCTGTTGGTATCTCTCTGTCTGGCTACCACTTGTGTAGCCAATCAGTTCCTTATTCTGGTAAGCTGAAATAACTGAGGATTTTGAAGAAGCTGCTGCCATGTCATGCAAGTCAGATGCTGCATAAATCAATACCCTTGATTTCAAGGCAAGCGCTGCAATTTCATTGGCCCTACCTCTGGTGAGGTCTTTTCCTGCCAATAAAGTAGCCGCTTTGTCTAGGTCAGCGACGATAAAATCTACCACCTCTTCATAGCTGTTTCTCGGAAGTTCGTAAGTTTCCTCCTCCAATGTAAAGGTTTTGTTGGCAATCGGTATACCTCCAAAGTTCCTTAATAATTGGTGGTGAAAGTAGGCCCTCATAAAGTGAGCTTCACCTAGTAATCGATCTGCTATACCTCCATCATTAGAAAAAGAAGGGCTGGTAAGGTTGTCGATGGCGATGTTGGTCGCTCTTAAATTACTGTATAAGTCGGGCCAGTTCCTCGTGTAATCCATCCAACCTGGTTCTTGTGGATTAGATCTTGCTTCAGTTACTGTGGTGATATTTCTACCTGGATGGGTGAAAATGGCTTCATCGGTTAATGAGGCCAATGCTTGCTCGCTAAATCCGCCCTGACCTAAACCTCGGTAAAGGTCAGTCACAAACGCTTCTGCAAGCCCTGGATCTGTCCATACGGCAGATTCAGAAACTTCTCCTTGGGGCGGTGCATTTAAAAACTCTTCATCGCAAGAAAAATTGAGAAAAGAGATCGTTAATGCCAACCCTAGATATTTTATATTTTTCATCATATTCAATGTTTTAGGATTTAGAATGTTACAGACAGACCTGCGTTGATTACTCTTGCTTGAGGGTAATATTGTCCTGTAGCGTTGTCAGATTCAGGATCATAGACTTTTAATTTATCCCAAGTAACGAGATTTAGTCCATTGGCATAGAACCTTAAATTGCTGATGCCAAACCTTTCTCCAAATTGCTGAGGAACAGTATAGCCTATTTCGAAGTTCTTCAATCGAATATAGTCTGAGCTTCTGTACCAAAAATCATTTCCATTGGAATAATACTGGTCACTTCTGTTGGCAATTCTAGGATATTCAGTACTCTCATTGTCTATGGTCCACCTGTTTTCATAAAATTCTAACAGATAATTACCAATGTTTCCTGATTCTCCAAGGCTTACCTGTGCAATTGCCCCGGCTGCTCCTTGAAACAAAATTGCTAAGTCAAAGTTTTTGTAAGAGGCGTTAATATTGACACCGCCCTGAAACCTTGGGATATTGTTTTTATCAAGTCTTACCCTGTCTAGAGGAGTGATAGAACCATCACCATCATAATCTACAAACTTCATATCGCCTGGACGAAGGTTGTTGGTAATATCAGAATAATCTAAAGTTTCTGCATCTATAGCGGCTTGGTTAGGGAATACTCCATCATACAAGTAAACTGGGTTTGGAGTGTTCATTGGCTTTCCGGTAGAAAGCTGCCATGCCGGTGCTCCTGGAGGCTCATCCCAGAATAGGATCTTGTTTTTGGCATAACCACCATTGGCACTGATGCTATAGGAGAGGTCTCCTTTTTGTCCTCTGTAACCAATGTTTAGATCAAAACCTTTGTTTTCTACTTCTCCGATATTCTCAGCAGGCAATAAAGAAGCTAATCCACTTGACTGAGGTACTGAAGCGTTCTTTCTCCAAAGGATATTGGTACGCTTGTTATAGAAATAATCGAATTCAAAGAAAACTTTGCCTTGATACATTTGGCCTTCTATACCAATATTAGAATTGTTTGCTACCTCCCAAGTAATGGCATTGTTTGGAACCCTTGTTTCGTACAAGGTTTTGGCTTCTGTATTTTCTAATATCTGACTTCTGAAACCATAAGTGGCTAGGAATTGGTATTCCTGTAAGGATCCATCGTAATAGATTTGGTCATTACCCATTTGTCCCCAAGAACCTCTGACTTTAAAGAAATCCATGGCTGAAATATTGTTTTTCCAAAAGCTTTCTTCAGATACTACCCAACCAGCCATTACGCCTGGAAAGAAACCGAATCTAGAGGCTTCAGGGAAAATGTAAGAGCCGTCATATCTCCAAAGAAATTCAAAAAGGTATTTTTCTTGGTAGTTATAGGCTACCCTACCGAAGTAATTTAAACGACCTCTGGTGAAAGCACCACCTCCGTTGTCTTTTTCAGAGTCTCCACCGGCAAACATCTGATCAATGGCAGGTGAAATAAAGTACCTTCTGTAGGCAAAGAAGTCATTGCCTTCTACGGTTTCTTTGTTGACACCGGCCAATGCATTGAAGCCATGGTCTCCAATTTTCTTTTCGTAAGTAAGCAAACCACCTAATAGTATGTTTAGCTGATTAATGTTGGTTTGTCTTAATCTAGGCTCAGCAGGTCCCCTTTGACTTGGAACCAAGATAGGAGTTACTCCATCTGCCTCAAAACCATTGCCTCTTTGGTACAGCGTCCAAGGGGTTTCCCATCTTTTCTGTAATCTGCTAAGGTTGTCAACTGCTGCAGTTCCTTGAAATTTCAACCCTTCTATTCCAGGTATTTTAATGTTCAATGCACCGTTGGTTTGGAAATAGTTTCTGGTATCTCTGTCATAACCAGTGGCATTGGTAGTGATCACTACTGGGTTTTCACCGTTTTCAATATCTGGACCAGGTCTGCCGTCAGGCCAGTAAGCTGGCTCATGTGGTTTTCCCCTCATTTGCATTCTGAAAATAGCTCCTGCTCCTCTTGTAGGGAAGAAACGGTATTCTTGACGTGCCAATACTCCTATTTGCAGATCGATGTATTCATTGATCTTTGCATCAAGGTTGATTCGCATGTCATATTGCTTAAACCCTGTCGCGGAGTTTTTATAATAGGCATCCTGATTTTGGTAACCCAATGAAGCCATGTATCTCAAACCTTCGGAACCACCATTCAGTTGAAGGTTGTGCCTTGTTTGAGGAGACCATGTTTTTAAAGTTTCACCATACCAGTCAGTATTGGGGTAGTTCCATGGGTCAGTACCTGCCCTATGCAAAGCCAATGCTTCTGGACTAAATGGGGCAGTTCTTTCCTGTCCACCCTGTGTTAAATAAGTGCCAGTAGACCGATAGGCGTCTGTAGCAGCTCGCCATTCGTTGGTAGGTAATTCATAAACATTCAGGTCATTTAACATTTCGCCGTATTGTGCGGCATCAGACAATTTAGGTATAGTGGTAGGTTGAGCAAAACCCTGATTGAACTGGTAAGTAAGTTCTGGTTTGCCTTCTTTACCTCTTTTGGTTGTAACCAGAATAACACCATTCGCTGCCCTTGCACCGTAAATGGCTGCCGAGGCATCCTTCAAAACGGAGATGGTCTCAATGTCATTAGGGTTTAATCGGTCAATACCACCAGCTCTAGCGGGAATACCATCAATCACAATCAGTGCGTCGTTGTTTCCAAGGGTGTTGGATCCACGAATTCTAATTCCAGCACCGTCATAGCCTGGTTCACCACTTCTATTGACAGCAATTACCCCAGACATTCTACCTGCGATTGAGTTAGAAAGATTCATGGCGGGTGATTTTACCAGATCAGCACCCTTAACAGTGGCTACGGAGCCTGTTATGGTTTCTTTTTTCTGTTCGCCATACCCAACTACAATTACTTCACTCAATGACTGCATGTCTGGTTGTAGGGTGATGTCAATCGTACTTTGGTTATTTACCGTCACTTCTTGACTTTCAAAACCAACGAAAGAATAAACGATTGTTTGATCGCTTTCTTGAAGTGAGATAGAATATTTGCCATCAATATCAGTAACAGCACCTCTTACGGTACCTTTTACCAATACTGACACACCCGGTAAAGGGAGGTCATCCTCTCCTGAAATGACTGTCCCTGTCACTTCCCTGGATTGGGCATGCAATGTTAGGCTGCTTGCTAAAAGCAAGGCCAGACCTAGCAAAAACAATTTTGTTTTGGGTAAATAGTTTTGCATTCTTTATTTAGTTAGGTTAAAAATAATTATGTTAATGTTAAATCGACACTTTAAAGTTGATGGTAATTTTTAATATAAACAATAGGATGCTGTAGCTGCGTTTTTAGCTGGTATTTCTTAATGTTAATATTGCACGATTATTCTATTGAAGTGTTAAAAATACTGTTAATTAAATATTTTATCTGTATTATAATGACCAAAAAATTATTAAAACTATAAATAGGGATTCTGTGATAAAATATAATAAAAGTAAGAGCTAAATGCTGATTAAGGTTTATTTATGGTTTGAAAGGTAAATTAGCTTTGTTTTTAGGTTTCTGTTACCAAAAAGTACGTCTGCTGAACAATAAATTCTATCGTATATCACAAGAGTTCCTATGTGATTGCGCTTAAATTTTGATTTATTTGAAATTGGGTTTGGCTTTGTTTTACTATTTCAATTTATTAATTGTCAAATAAACACTTTGTTTATTAGCTAAGCCTTCTAACAGTAGGTTTATTGGATGTGCTTTCAGAGCCTATTGGTCAGGTTTTTTATCTCCTGCTATTTGCTTATATTTGCCTTATAAGGTTTAATACAGAAAAGAATAGTCGGCTTATGGCTGCCTGTTCTTTATTTCTTTTTAAGCTTATCTAAAATCCCGAAAGGAATTTTTCCATCTTGCAGCTCCTGCTTTTCCAAATGATCAATTCTTTTCTTGTCAAGCTGTATTTATTGGTCAACCAATTCAAATAGGCCTTTGGGCTCAAATTATTAATCCTCTGGTTCAAGCTTTGTTAAGGCAATTTCTTTAAAGAGCAATCAAAGCTCATTGAAATATTTTAAAAATAGAATCCCCTTCTTTTTAAAGAAAAACCCTATGATAAGATTTCTTTATTCAACTCGGATTATGTAATAGGATTTCTCCGTCCTGATAATAGTCAGGGGTGAAGCCTGTCCCGTGTTTACGGGAAGTGTTTCAATCGAGACACAATCAGGCTGTTTGGAGATTTTAGCATAGCACCACTATGGTGAAATTGAAAACAGCAACGAAGTGGCTGAGTTTAAAGCGATTTCAGCACGTAATAGAATGTCTATTGCATATTTCGGGTTCAAGATGAGATCCCATAATGTATTAGAAAGACGGATGATTATTGCGGATTAAAATAGAATACTGTTTTCCCTTATAGAGAAAAAAATTGTAAGGGATAGAATTCGAAAGCGATTAAAAAATAAAAAGCCCTGACATTTTGAAAATGCAGGGCTTAGGTTTTTATCCTGTTGTCAGGCTATTAGATTTTCATGATCTCTTCTTCCTTTTTACTAAAAAGCTCATCTATTTTAGTGGAATGTTGGTCCGTCATTTTTTGAACAGTGTCTTCAGCTCTCTTGACCTCATCTTCTGATGCGCCTTCTTTCTGAAGCTTTTTCAAACCTACATTGGTGTCTTTTCTAATGGTTCTGATGCTTATTTTACCATTTTCGCATTCATTCTTAACCTGTTTTACCAGTGTTTTTCTTCGTTCCTCAGTAAGTGGTGGCACGGTCAATAAAACCATTTCTCCATTGTTTTGAGGATTTAGGCCTAAGTCTGAATTGATGATGGCTTTTTCTATTTCAGGAATCAACTTTTGCTCCCATGGTTTGATGGCCAGGGTTCTGGCATCAGGAGTGGTTATTGAAGCTACTTGTTGAAGCGGAGTAGGATTGCCATAATAGGATACCATAATTCCGTCCAAAAAATTAGGCATTGCTTTTCCGGCTCTGATTTTCACCAATTCGGCCACAGTATGTTTTACCGATTTATCCA
Organism: Cyclobacterium amurskyense; assembly: GCF_001050135.1. GTDB lineage: Bacteria > Bacteroidota > Bacteroidia > Cytophagales > Cyclobacteriaceae > Cyclobacterium > Cyclobacterium amurskyense. The sequence goes on from NZ_CP012040.1 coordinate 3,020,828, forward strand.
TTAGTGATTTTGCCTCTTCTAAGTATAGCTGGATCTCTTCCATGGGTTATTTTATTTAGATGTAATCAATGTTCCTACTTCTTTACCGTTAATCAGGTCCAAAAGGTTGTCCTTTTTGTTCATATCAAAAACGATAATTGGAAGGTTGTTCTCTTGACAAAGGGTAAAGGCAGTCATGTCCATAACATTCAGGTTTTTCTCGTAAACCTCCTGAAAAGTAATATTGGTATACCTGGTTGCTGTAGCATCTTTTTCAGGATCTGCTGTGTATACACCATCTACACGAGTGCCTTTCAGTACTACCTCTGCTTCAATTTCAATTGCTCTAAGACTGGCTGTAGAATCGGTAGTAAAGTAAGGGTTACCTATACCTGCACCAAAAATAACGATTCTCCCTTTTTCCAAATGGCGAATTGCTCTCCTCCTAATAAAAGGCTCGCAGACACTTTCTACTTTGATCCCTGACATTAGACGTGTGTACATGCCATTTTGCTCAAGAGAACTTTGTAATGCCATTGCGTTGATAAGGGTAGCAAGCATGCCCATGTAATCACCTTGAACCCTGTCTATACCTACCTTGCCGGCTTGTACACCTCTAAAGATATTTCCACCTCCAATTACTATGGCGATTTCTACGCCAAGGTCATGAACGCTTTTGATTTGGGTTGCATATTCTTGAAGTCTCTTTGAGTCAATGCCATAGCTATTGTCTCCCATCAGGGCTTCACCGCTAAGCTTAAGGAGTATTCGTTTGTATTTCATCTTGCGAATTATTTTCTGTTTTACTAGTGAAAGGCCTTGATTAGGACTATTAAAAATTTATTGATCTCAATAAGCCCGACAAATATAAATCCTTGTTTTTAGAATACTAAATCTTAAGGGTAAAAATGGCACAAATCATGCGAATTTTGTGCTTTGGTCTAAAGTTTTCGCTTTGAAGAATATTTTTGTTTAAGCGACTAAGTTAGGAGAAAATGGATTAAAATAAATAAAAACAACAATTGAATACCCGTTATGATGTCGAATTAAGTAATCGGAGCACTTTGTTTAGAATAATTCCAAAAAACCAGTTTCTTCCAAGCGAGAAGTAAATGGCAGCTTAAATTTCCTTAGGATAAAGCTAAAATCTTGGATAATTACCATTGCCTGTTGCAAGAATTCAACAAGGGAATTTGAGGGAAGGGACAAACCCAGTCCGAAATAGCCTGTCCGCTGTATTGGTTTACAATAGGAATTCAAGCCATTTATTTTTTCTTGTTTTTAATAGTTTCAATTTCCTGCTTTATCCGCTTATTAACATCAATCTTGGAGTCTCTAAAGGTGTAAATCATCGTTTTGAATTCTCTTGCATACGGATTTGAAATGGAGTCCGACAATTCACCATTTGAAAAATAGGGGACAGTTTTTTCCAGTTCACTGTCCTTCTCCTCGAAAGTTTTAACCCTTATCAAATGTTTGTATTGCTGATCAAAATCAAACCAATTGATGTAATCTGCATGAAAAGAAACGGCTTTGATGGAATGTTTACTGTAATAATTTATTGCTCCTGCTTGACCATAGTTATCACAGAGAACTAGCGTTTGATATGAGGAAGTTGACGCTATTTTCTCGTAAATGGCATCCACTTTACTAGCAAGCTCCTTCCAACCAAGCATGTCGGCAAAGTCTTGAGGTAAGTCATGGTTTTGGCCATCTTCCCAACGAAGCATTCCTGATTTTTTATAGCTGTCTGCTTGACTTAAAATATAGGCAGGCGTCTTATTCGGGAATGAAATATTATAAAAAGGGATAAAAACCAATAAAGGAATCATTATGATTATTGGCCTGAGGGAATATTTCCAATTGTTTTTTAACAAGCCAGATAAGTAGACTGATCCAAAGGAAATGTATATAGGATAAAGGCCTATAGCGTAATAATCCTTGGCTTTTAGGGATAGAAAGAGGAGAAGTGTAAAAAAGAAAGACCAAAAATACACTTTGAATTTATGGTAGGGCGGATGAAAATAAAGGGCATATAATCCAGAAACAATCACCACTAAGGAGCCTGCAAAAAATAGAAATTGTGATTTAAGAAAATCAAGCCTGTCAACATGGACTAGATGTTTTTCTGCCAGCTCTTTCATGTGCCAAACAACTGGAAGATCATTAAAGAATTGCCATATTAAGTTGGGACTTATTAGTAACAAGGCCAATGCAATCGCATAATACAAATCCTTTCTTAATAGTATTTTTCGTTGCGGAGTCAATAGTAGGGCTGGAAAAATACCGAGCACAAGAAAAACGATATTGTATTTGTTCAAAAAACCTAAAGCGAAAATCACTGCCGCGTAATAAAGGAATTTAGCGTTTTGAGTATTGAAGTATTTTATGAGAATAAAATAAAGGGTTGTCCAACACAAGATGTCTAAAGAATTCGGTTGATACAAAGTGTTTATTCTAAGTAAAGAGGAAAACAATACACATGTAGCGCCAAGAGTCAATGCAAATAAATCGCCTTTAAGTTCTTCAATAGCCTTCCAAACCAGCAGCATGGTCAATGCCCCAAACAATGCTGGAATAAATTTCACCCAAAATACAGCATTGCCCAGAAAAATAATGATTGAAGAAAACCATGAAGTAGCTGGAGGAACGGAAAGATAGCCCCAAGCTAGGTGATGCCCTTGGTCCAGGTAAAGGAATTCATCACGGTGTAATTCGTATACAGGGCTTATCAGAAAATATTGCAATAAAAACTTCAGTAGTATAAAACTACCCAAAACCCATGTTTTAGTATTTACTGATGGTTGGCGCATTTCATAAAAATAGTTGAAAAAATCTAAAATTACGGGCTATGCAATTCCTTTCTTTATTGAGATTGTTTTTATTTAACCTTTTGAATTTGAGTTAAATGCTATTACAATAGATCGAACAAAAACCTCAATTAGCCCATCCCAGATGAATTTGGGAGGGATGAAGAAAGTCAATTTCAGTTTGATGGGTTTTCAATGCCTTCTCTAATCATATTGTTTATAACTAGTAGGTTGCTTATAATTGAATTAGTGGAAGTCTGATTAGTCCGAATTCTATTGCCCTATTCGGATTCAATCCAATAATACTATTTTCAAGGTTCTGACGTTAGCGAAAAACATTTGAGGACGGGAAAGATTATATAAACGAAATGCTTGGTTTAATTTTAATCCTTTCTTTACTTTTGACAAGTAACCAAATTGTCTTGCTGTATGGGTTTAAAAACTAGAGGTAGGGCATTGGCAAACCCTTTTTTACCATCAAATTGCAAAATATTCATGCCAATTATCTTTAGAACTACAGGTTATTATCTGGCTCTTTCGCTCATCTTTACTTCATGTAAAACAGTATCGACCAGAGGAGATGCAGTGGATGTCGCCCCAATTGAGTCGGTGGATAGCACAAAAACATCTGATAATTCAGCTCGGGAAAGATTAATTAGAGAAAAAGAGGCGAAAATTAAAGGGTACCAAGCTAGTAATAATAGGGACTTCGACTTATTGCATACCCAGTTAAAAGTTAAATTTGATTATTCCTCGCAAACTGTAAATGGAGAGGCTTTACTGACCTTAAAACCATATGCCTATCCTCAGGATGTGTTGGTTTTGGATGCTAAAGATTTTGATATACACAATACCAGCATTCTTATAGGAGCGGAAGAAATTCCTTTAACTTATAAGTATGATCAAGAGAAATTGATTTTGCTTTTACCGGAGCAAGTGAACCGATACGATACCCTTCAAGTTGCTATTGCCTATACTGCATTTCCAGAAAGGGGAGGAAAAGCGGGCAGTGCAGCCATTACGGACACCAAAGGATTGTACTTTATCAATCCAGAGGGAGAGGAAAAAGACAAGCCCGTACAGATTTGGACGCAGGGAGAGACAGTGCATAGTTCCAAGTGGTTTCCAACCATTGACAGTCCCAATGAGCGACAAACCCATGATTTTTTCATTAAGGTACCAGACCAATACATAAGTCTTAGCAATGGGAATAAGGTAGACAGTCAAACAAATGCTGATGGCACAAGAACAGACCATTGGCAGATGAATTTACCTCATGCACCCTATTTGTCAGCCCTTGTTGTGGGAGAATTTGCAGTCATTGAGGATAGTATTGATGGTTTGGCATTGCGTTATTTTGTTGAACCAATATACGAGGAAGGTGCAAAGAAAGTATTTGAGAACACCCCTGAAATGATAAGTTTCTTTTCTTCATTGCTTCAAATGCCATTTCCCTGGCAGAAATATGATCAGGTGGTTGTCAGGGACTTTGTTTCTGGAGCCATGGAGAATACCACCCTTTCTATTTTCATGGAAGCCCTTAACCTGAATGAAAGAGAGGCATTGGATAGCGAGTGGGATTATATCATCGCCCATGAGCTTTTTCATCAATGGTTTGGCAATTATGTTACCACCGAGTCATGGGCTAATTTGGCCATGAATGAAGCCTTTGCTGATTATTCTGAATACTTGTGGCTTGAGCATAAAGAAGGGCGGGACCATGCAGATATGCATCATTTTAATGCCATAGAACAATACATGGGTGAAGCGGAGGAAAAGCAGGTCGATTTGATTCGCTTTTATCACGAAGACAGTGAGGACATGTTTGACAGTCACACCTATGCCAAAGGTGGTCGGGTACTGCATATGTTAAGGAAATTACTGGGGGATGAGGTGTTTTTTGAAGGGTTAAGGATTTATTTGAAAGACAATGCATTCAATAGTGTAGAGGTACACCAACTTCGGCTGGCTTTAGAAAAAGTTTCAGGTAAGGACTTAAACTGGTTTTTTAACCAATGGTTTCTTTCTGCAGGTCATCCACAATTGAAAGTCAGTTGGGATTACTCACAACCTGACAATGTTAAACTGACATTAGAACAGCTTCAGGATGTTTCCAGGTTTCCAGTATTTCAAATCCCGTTTAAAGTAAGTATTTACAAAGAAGGGAAACGAATAGAGCAAAGTTATACCATGGATCGCGCCATGCAGCAATTTACTTTGGAGAATGGGCCGGGTACAGACTTGGTGCTTTTTGATGAGTTTAGTGAAATTTTAAGCACGAGAGAGGAGCGCCGTGGAGGGGAATTAATGAAGGAGCAGTTCCGCTGGTCTACCTCGGGCTTGTCGAGGGTAGAAGCTTTGGATAGTTTAACCAGTAATTACAGTGATGAGCTAGATTTCTTAGCTACCATGCAGGCAGCCTTGGAGGATTCTTTTTCAGTGGTAAGGGAACTGGCCTTGCATCGTCTAAATCGCTTGGAAGCAGAGGCGGGGGAAGTACTACAATTGGAACAGAAAGTGCTTAAAATGGCTGAGGAAGACCCTAATAATGCAGTGAGGGCAGCTGCTATTGAGGCCTTGGCGGGGATGAACAGTGGTAAGTTTGAGCAATTGTTTTACAGGTTGATTAATGCCCCATCTTATCAGGTTGCCGGTGCAGCTTTGACTGCTTATTTGGATATTGAGGACAATGTGTCGGAGAAAAGGGAGCTGTACCAAAGGTTGAAAGAAGAGGAGAACATACGAATCATAGCTCCCTTGGCAGATTATTTAACTAGGGAGAAAATAGCAGTAGAAGCAGTATGGATGCAAGAGAAGTTGGATAAGCTGGATGGGGAGTCTTTGTATTATTTTCTGGGTTATTACGGGGACTTTTTCGCTAGTGTAGAAGGGGTGTCCACTGCTCAGGCGATTTCCACCTTAGGTGAGCTTGCATCTGGTCATAAACAGAATTATGTAAGGCTGGCCGCATTTCAGTCCTTGTTTGGGTTTATTGATGAGGCAGGTGTCTTAACGCTTGTCAAGTCAATTCAGGCTGCTGAGGAGGATGAAATGATTCGACAATACCAGGAGTATTATATTTCTCCATATTTAGAAAATAATTAAAATGCTGATGATTAGTGAGATACTTTTCTTTTTGAAAAAAAGCTAAGATTTTTTTTTAGAATATTTTGAATGTTTAACAAAAGGGTATAATTTTGCCATCCGTTACGACAACAAAGAAATCTAAAAGAAGAATTCGGGAGTAACATTTATTGAGTTTTTGGGGGAATACCAAAGCGGCCAACTGGGACGGACTGTAAATCCGTTGACTTATGTCTTCACAGGTTCGAATCCTGTTTCCCCCACCAATTTCTTAACGGGAATTGCCGAGAATAGGGCACAAAATATTCTGGTTTAGAACAATTTTTTTGTTATAAAGCTGGAAATTTTTGGATTCTAAAAATTAAATAAAGAATTTGTGGGCCAATTGAAAAATTGGCAAATTAATTAATAAGCGGGAGTAGCTCAGTTGGTAGAGCGGCAGCCTTCCAAGCTGCAGGTCGCGGGTTCGAGCCTCGTCTCCCGCTCTATGCTTATTAAAGGCATAACTGGATGTAAAAAGCCGACGTAGCTCAGGGGTAGAGTGCTTCCTTGGTAAGGAAGAGGTCACGGGTTCAAATCCCGTCGTTGGCTCTGAACATTTATCAATTTTAACGAAATTTAATCTTTAACTAAACAGAGGATTTTCACGCATGGCAAAAGCAACCTTTGACCGTTCCAAACCACACGTAAACATAGGTACGATTGGTCACGTCGATCATGGTAAGACTACTTTGACTGCTGCCATTACCACTGTATTGGCCAGAAAGGGTCTTTCTGAATTAAGAGACTTTGCTTCCATCGATAACGCGCCGGAAGAAAAGGAAAGAGGTATTACAATTAACACCTCTCACGTAGAATATCAAACGGAGGCAAGACATTATGCCCACGTTGATTGTCCAGGTCACGCTGACTACGTTAAAAACATGGTAACTGGTGCTGCTCAGATGGACGGTGCAATTCTTGTAGTTGCAGCCACTGATGGTCCAATGCCACAAACCAGAGAGCACATTCTTCTTGCCCGTCAGGTAGGTGTACCGGCTTTGGTAGTATTCATGAACAAAGTAGATTTGGTGGATGACCCCGAATTACTTGAATTAGTAGAAATGGAAGTTAGAGAACTTCTTTCTTTCTATGAGTTTGATGGAGACAATATTCCTGTAATTGCAGGTTCTGCTCTTGGTGCACTTAACGGTGAAGCCAAATGGGAAGATACTGTAATGGAATTGATGGCAGCTGTGGATTCACACATTCCACTTCCTGAAAGAGCAGTTGATAAAGACTTCTTGATGCCAGTTGAAGATGTATTCTCTATCACAGGTAGAGGTACTGTAGCAACCGGAAGAATTGAAAGAGGAGTTGTCAATTCAGGTGAGGCAGTTGATATCATAGGTATGGGAGCTGAAGGACTAAAATCTACCGTTACTGGTGTAGAGATGTTCCGTAAGATCCTAGATAGAGGAGAAGCTGGTGACAACGTTGGTTTGTTGCTAAGAGGTATTGAGAAGAGCCAAATCAGAAGAGGAATGATCATCTGTAAGCCTGGTTCAGTAAAACCTCACTCGCTTTTCAATGCAGAGGTTTATGTTCTTTCCAAAGAAGAAGGAGGAAGACATACTCCATTCTTTAACAGGTACAGACCTCAGTTTTACTTAAGAACTACTGACGTTACAGGAGAGATTACTCTTCCTGAGAATGTTGAAATGGTAATGCCAGGTGATAACATCACTATAAAAGTTGAATTGATCAACCCAGTCGCTTTGGAAAAAGGACTAAGATTTGCCATCAGAGAAGGTGGTAGAACTGTAGGTGCGGGTCAAGTAACTGAAATACTGGACTAATCATTTATTGATAGACCTTATTACAAATGCGATCTTGAATTTTTCGGGATCGCATTTGTTTCTTAGGGATAGATTCACTACTTTTGCGTTCCTTATTTGAGGTACGTAATACTCACGGGCGTAGTTCAATGGCAGAATAGCGGTCTCCAAAACCGTTGATGGGAGTTCGAATCTCTCCGCCCGTGCAATCTAAGGAAGATAAAACCATGAAGAGTAAGGCAAGGAAGCCGAATCTTTACATGTTATAATCAAGAGTTTGATTAATCTTTATAGGGTGAAAGGAGCTTTTGAAAAACAAATTTTACAAGGATGAATGTTAAAAATTTTGTAATTGAGTCCATTGATGAAATGAGGAATAAGGTCACATGGCCTAAATACTCTACACTTCAAAACAGTGCTGTTTTGGTATTGGTGGCTTCATTAATTTTCGCATTGGTCATCGGTCTTATCGATTTGACTTTCGAAAATATCATGACATGGTTTTATGATTTATTCTAAGAATATTAAATAACGGGATGGCAGATCACAATTGGTACGTGCTCAGGGTAGTGGCAGGTCAGGAAAAAAAAGCAAAGACTTATTTGGACAATGAAATTGCCCGACAAAAGTTGGAGGATTATATTCCTGAAGTCTTAATACCTTCTGAGAAAGTATATGAAATGCGCAATGGCAAAAAGCGTGTCAGGGAAAGAAATTTCTTTCCAGGATATGTATTGGTCAATGCGGATCTCGGACATGGAGAAGCCAATCACGTAATTACGAGTATACCGGGAGTAATCGGTTTTTTAGGGTCAAACCAAGGGGGGGCTTCCAAAACCCCTGAGCCATTACGTCAATCAGAAATCAACAGAATCTTAGGACGAGTTGAAGAGATTGATGAGTTTGCAGAAAAACTGGATACACCATTTATAGTTGGAGAGACTGTTAAAGTAATGGACGGTCCCTTTAGTGGATTCTCGGGAATGATTGAAGAAGTATTTGATGACAAGAAGAAACTTAACGTTATGGTTAAGATCTTTGGTCGGAATACTCCTGTTGAATTAAACTTTATTCAAGTAGAAAAACTAGATTAGGAAATGGCTAAAGAAATCTCTGGTTATCTGAAACTACAGGTAAAGGGTGGCCAGGCTAACCCATCTCCTCCAGTTGGTCCAGCCCTTGGTTCAAAAGGGTTGAACATAATGGAGTTCTGTAAGCAATTTAATGCTAGAACTCAGGAAAAAATGGGCCAGGTTCTTCCTGTTCTTGTTACGATTTATTCGGACAAGTCTTTTGATTTTGTCGTAAAGACGCCTCCTGCAGCAGTAATGCTTTTGGAAGCAGCAAAATTAAAAAGTGGTTCAGCCGAACCAAATAGGAAAAAAGTAGGCTCTGTATCTTGGGATCAAGTCAAAGAAATTGCAGAAGTGAAAATGCCCGATTTGAATGCTTTTGAAATACCTTCTGCTATGCGAATGGTGGCTGGTACAGCTAGAAGTATGGGGATCACGGTTTCAGGAAAAGCTCCTTGGGAGGAATAATACGTAAAAAATGGCTAAGTTAACAAAAAAGAAAAAAGAAGCTCTTTCTAAATACGACCCAAGCCAACAATATTCCTTGGCGGAGGCTTCTAGCATTGTTAAGGACATAACAACAACTAAATTTGACGCTTCTATAGACCTAGACATTCGTCTTGGTGTAGATCCACGAAAAGCTGACCAAATGGTTAGAGGTGTAGTGGCCTTGCCTCACGGTATAGGTAAAGAAGTTAAGGTTTTAGTACTTTGTAGTCCTGATAAGGAAGAAGAAGCCAAAGAAGCAGGAGCTGATTTTGTTGGTTTGGATGAGTTCATTACAAAGATTGAGGGAGGTTGGACTGACATTGATGTCATTATCACAACTCCTAACGTAATGGCAAAAGTAGGTAGACTTGGTAGAGTGTTAGGTCCTCGTGGACTAATGCCTAATCCAAAGTCTGGTACTGTTACCCTGGATGTAGGGAAAGCAGTTAATGAAGTAAAGGCTGGTAAAATAGATTTTAAAGTAGATAAATTTGGTATTATCCACGCAAGTGTTGGTAAAGCCTCTTTCTCTGCTGAGAAAATACAGGAAAATGCGGAAGAGTTAATTCTTACCATTTCCAAATTGAAACCAACCGCTGCTAAAGGTACTTATTTTAAAAGTATTCATTTATCCAGCACTATGTCTTCGGGTATCGTTATTGATAAGAGTAGTATTCAAGGTTTATAAATTATGACTAGAGAAAACAAAAAAAGCATAATTGACGAACTTACCGAAAAGCTAAAGTCTACTCCGCATTTCTATATCTCCGATGCATCAGGATTTAGTGTAGCTCAGGTAAATGGTTTCAGAAAAATGTGCTTCGATAAAGGTTTGGAATATAAGATATATAAAAATACGCTTATAAAAAAGGCCTTGGAAAATCTCGATACAGATTATTCTGAATTTGCAGAAAATGCCTTAAAAGGCTTTTCAGGTATATTGTTCTCACCAGAAGTTGGAAACCTTCCTGCTAAAGTAATTTTAGATTACAGGAAAAAGGTAGCTACTAAAGATAAAAAACCTTGGTTTAAAGGTGCTTCTATCGAAGGTGCTCAGTTTCTAGGAGAAGAAAATCTGGAAATGCTATCAAAACTGAAATCCAAAGAGGAATTGTTGGGCGAGGTTATCTCTCTTCTTCAATCTCCAGCTACAAACGTGGTTTCAGCGCTTCAAAGCGGGAAAAATATTCTTGCAGGTCTAGTGAAAACACTAGCCGAAAAAGAAGAAGCTTAATAAAAACATTCAAATTAGTAAATAACAATCAATTTAAATATTTAATACAATGGCAGATCTTAAAGCATTCGCTGAGCAGTTAGTTAACTTAACTGTAAAAGAGGTAAATGAGTTAGCCGCAATTTTGAAAGATGATTATGGTATCGAACCTGCTGCTGCTGCTGCTACTGTGGTAGCTGCTGGTGGAGCCGCTGGCGATGGTGCTGCTGAAGAAGAGCAAACTTCTTTTGATGTTGTCTTGAAAGCTGCAGGTGGACAAAAATTGGCAGTCGTAAAACTTGTTAAAGAATTGACAGGTCTTGGACTAAAAGAAGCCAAAGAAGTAGTTGATAGCGCTCCTAAAGCTGTTAAAGAAGGCGTAAGCAAAGAAGAAGCTGAAGCTCTTAAGAAACAACTTGAAGAAGCTGGAGCTGAAGTTGAGCTTAAATAGAATTGAATAACCAACTCCTCTTAGGATTGGTTAAGCAGAAATAGACCTGACTTTTCAGTCAGGTCTTTTCCTGTTTATGGACATCAAAACAATTGCATTTTTTTAAGTGCAGATTGTATTATAAATATATAAATTTTCACTAAAACTATATACTGCCTTGGCTATCCAGAATCAAACCGGAAGGAAAAGTTTCTCATCCATTAAGGTAGTCAAAGACTATCCGGATTTCTTAGATATTCAACTGCAATCTTTTAAAGATTTCTTTCAGTTGGATACTCCTGCAGAGAAAAGAAGGCAGGATGGTCTTTTCAAGGTCTTTTCAGAAAATTTTCCCATTAGTGACTCTAGGGAAAATTTCACCCTTGAATTTATCGACTATACCGTAGATCCTCCAAAATACAATGTCTCTCAAAGTATTGACCGTGGTCTTACCTATTCTGTCCCATTAAAAGCAAAATTAAGATTGCTTTGCTCCGATGAGGACAACGAAGACTTTGAAACCATAGAACAAGAAGTTTTCTTAGGAAATCTTCCTTATATGACGGAAAAAGGATCATTCGTCATCAATGGTGCTGAAAGGGTAATTGTTTCTCAATTACACCGTTCACCTGGTGTTTTCTTTGCCCAAAGTAAACATACCAACGGTACCAAGTTATACTCTGCCAGGATTATTCCTTTCAAAGGTTCCTGGATTGAATTTGCTACCGATATCAATAATGTGATGTATGCTTATATAGACAGGAAGAAGAAATTCCCTGTTACTACCCTATTGAGGGCTATAGGCTATGGATCTGACAAACAAATATTGGACCTCTTCGGACTTTCTGAGGAAGTAGAATCCAATAAATCCAATCTGAAAAAGATCATCGGAAGAAAATTAGCTGCAAGGGTACTTCGTACTTGGGTAGAGGATTTTGTAGATGAAGATACAGGAGAGGTTGTCTCTATTGATAGGAATGAAGTGCTATTGGAAAGAGACAGTATCTTAACTGATGAAGATATAGATTTAATTCAAGAGTCAGGTACTAAAAGTGTCATCCTTCATAGGGAGGATGTCAATATTGCTGATTATTCCATTATTTATAATACCCTCCAAAAAGATAACTCTAACTCTGAAAAAGAAGCTGTAGAGGTAATTTACCGTCAGCTTAGAAATACTGAAGCTCCTGATGAAGCTACAGCCAGAGAAGTTATTCACGGTCTTTTCTTTTCTGACAAAAGATATGATTTAGGTGAAGTAGGTAGGTATAGAATCAATAAAAAATTAGGTTTAGATATTGATTCCGAAAAAATTGTCCTTACTACTCAGGACATTATCTCTATCGTTAAATACCTTATTGGTCTGATCAACTCTAAAGCTGTAGTCGATGATATTGATCACTTAAGCAATAGAAGGGTTAGAACTGTAGGGGAACAACTATATAGCCAATTTGGTGTTGGTTTGGCTAGAATGGCCAGAACCATTAGAGAAAGAATGAATGTTAGGGATAACGAGGATTTTAAACCCGTTGACCTTATCAATGCTAGAACGCTTTCTTCTGTAATCAATTCCTTCTTCGGCACGAATCAGCTTAGTCAGTTTATGGATCAGACCAACCCACTTGCGGAGTTGACCCATAAAAGAAGACTTTCTGCTTTAGGTCCAGGTGGTCTATCCAGGGAACGTGCAGGATTTGAAGTACGTGATGTTCACTATACTCACTATGGACGTCTTTGTACCATTGAAACTCCTGAAGGTCCTAATATTGGATTGATTTCTTCTCTTTGCGTACATGCCAAAGTCAATGGCATGGGATTCTTAGAGACTCCTTACCGTAGAGTAAGTGAAGGAAAAGTAAGTATGAAGCCTGAAGATGTCGTATTCCTTACGGCTGAAGAAGAGGATGATAATAATATCGCCCAGGCAAATGCTCCACTTGATGACAAGGGCGTCTTTATCAATGATAAAGTAAAAGCCAGATTTGAAGGTGACTTCCCTGTACTTGAGCCAAAAGAGATCTCCTATATGGATGTCGCTCCTAATCAAATTGTATCTGTTGCCGCATCTTTAATTCCGTTCTTGGAACATGATGATGCCAACCGTGCATTGATGGGTTCCAACATGCAGCGTCAAGCAGTTCCTTTATTAAAAGCCGAAGCACCTATAGTAGGTACCGGTTTGGAAGGAAAAGCAGCCATAGATTCAAGATCGTTAATATTGGCTGAAGCTGATGGCGTGATTGATTATGTAGATGCTGAGAAAATCACCGTTAAATATGAATTGTCTGATGACGAATTACTGGTAAATTTCAGTGATGAGTACAAGACTTATAAACTGATTAAGTTCAGAAGAACCAACCAGGACACCACGATAAACCTCACCCCAATTGTATTACAAGGACAAAAGGTGGTCAAAGGTCAAGTATTGGTAGAAGGTTATTCTACCAATAAAGGTGAATTGGCATTGGGTAAAAATCTTCTTGTGGCTTATATGCCATGGCAAGGGTATAACTTTGAGGATGCAATCGTAATATCCGAAAGGGTAGTAAGGGAAGATGTATTTACTTCCATACATATCGAAGAATTCCAACTCGAAGTGAGAGATACCAAACGTGGTGAAGAAGAGTTAACCTCTGAAATCCCTAACGTTTCTGAAGATGCCGTTAAGAATCTTGATGAAAACGGTATTATTAGAGTTGGTTCTGAGCTAAAAGAAGGAGATATAATCATTGGTAAGATAACACCTAAGGGTGAAACTGATCCTACCCCGGAAGAGAAATTGCTTCGTGCAATCTTTGGTGACAAAGCTGGTGATGTAAAAGATGCATCATTGAAAGCTTCACCTTCTTTGAATGGTGTAGTGATCAATACCAAATTATTCTCTCGACCTAAAAAAGACAAAGATCTTCGTGCAAAAGCGAAAGCTGACGTTGAAAAACTTAAGCAGCAGTATAGCAAAGATTTGTTAGGTGTTAGATCTAGAATGATCCAAAAATTGGTTACCATTCTAGAAGATAAAGTCTCTAAAGGTGTTAAACACAAATTTGGAGATGAAATAATTAGCAAAGGGGTTAAATTCAATTATCAAAACATTGAGAACAACCTATTCCCTGCTAAGAACCCTTATAGGGACGAAAGTAACTACAATGTTCCTGAAGAAGTGAATCTTATTTCAGATATCCTTTTGGATGACTGGACAGAAGATGAGCATACCAATTCTTTGGTTCAGCAATTGGTGAAAAACTATACCAATACCAGAAATGAAATTTCTGGTATCTTCAAAAGGAACAAGTTTACCTTAGAAGTAGGTGATGAATTACCTGCTGGTATTGTTCAGATGGCCAAAGTATATGTTGCCAAGAAACGTAAGTTGAAGGTAGGAGATAAAATGGCAGGTAGACACGGTAACAAGGGTATTGTTGCAAGGATTGTAAGGGATGAAGACATGCCTTTCCTTGCTGACGGACAGCCTATGGATATTGTGTTGAACCCACTTGGTGTACCTTCTAGGATGAATATAGGTCAAATCTATGAAACCGTTCTTGCCTGGGCAGGAAGGATTCTAGGTAAAACCTATGCTACTCCAATCTTTGACGGAGCTACTACTGAAGAAGTTGCTGAAGAACTTGGAAAAGCAGGCTTGCCTTCATTTGGTAGGACTTACTTATTTGATGGACTTACAGGTAAGAAATTTGATCAGCCGGTAACAGTTGGTATTTCTTACATGCTGAAATTGGGTCACCTTGTAGATGACAAGATGCACGCAAGATCAATTGGACCATATTCCCTTATAACACAACAACCATTGGGTGGTAAAGCACAGTTTGGTGGTCAGCGTTTTGGAGAGATGGAAGTTTGGGCACTCGAGGCATTTGGAGCTTCTCATGTACTAAGAGAAATCTTAACAGTGAAATCTGATGATGTTATAGGACGTGCTAAAGCTTATGAAGCGATCGTAAAAGGTGAGAATTTACCTAAAGCTAACATCCCTGAGTCGTTCAATGTACTTGTGCATGAACTTAGAGGACTAGCATTGGAGATTACGCTTGACTAACTTAGAAACCATTAGGCCTTTAATGGCCTTCAATTACACATAAAAACTATGGCGTTCAGAAAAAATAAAAAACTAAACAACGACTTTTCCAGAGTCACCATTAGTTTGGCTTCACCTGAGTCCATCTTGGACAGTTCGCATGGTGAGGTTACACAACCTGAAACGATCAATTACAGAACTTACAAGCCTGAAATGGGTGGATTGTTTTGTGAGCGAATTTTCGGGCCGGTAAAAGACTGGGAATGTCATTGTGGGAAATACAAGCGCATAAGGTACAAAGGGATCATCTGCGACCGTTGTGGTGTAGAGGTTACCGAGAAGAAGGTAAGGAGAGAGCGAATGGGCCACATAGAATTGGTTGTGCCCGTAGCGCATATCTGGTACTTCAAATCCCTTCCTAATAAGATTGGTTATCTTTTGGGACTGCCTACAAAAAAGCTGGATCAAATCGTTTATTATGAAAGGTATGTAGTCATCAATGCTGGAATTAAAGCAGATGATGGGTTACAATACTTGGATTTCCTAACCGAGGATGAATATCTTGATATAATGGATAAGCTTCCTAAGGAAAATCAAATGATGGATGACGATGATCCGAATAAGTTTATTGCCAAAATGGGTGCTGAAGCGCTTGAAATGCTTTTGGCAAGACTTGATTTGGATGATCTATCTTATAGCCTTAGACACCAGGCCGCTACAGATACTTCGCAGCAAAGAAAAGCTGAAGCATTGAAGCGACTTAAAGTGGTTGAAGCTTTCAGAGATGCCAGGACAAGAATAGAAAACAGGCCTGAATGGATGATTGTACGAATGGTACCAGTTATTCCACCAGAGCTTCGTCCTTTGGTTCCTCTCGATGGTGGTAGATTTGCTACTTCGGATTTGAATGACCTTTACAGAAGGGTTATTATTAGAAATAACCGTCTAAAAAGACTAATAGATATTAAGGCACCAGAAGTAATTCTTAGAAATGAGAAACGTATGCTTCAGGAAGCTGTTGATTCCTTATTTGACAATTCAAGGAAAGTCAATGCGGTAAGATCTGATGGAAACAGGGCATTAAAATCCCTGTCCGACATGTTGAAAGGTAAGCAGGGTCGATTCCGTCAAAACCTTTTAGGAAAAAGGGTTGATTATTCCGGACGTTCTGTGATTGTAGTAGGGCCTGAGCTTAAACTACATGAATGTGGATTGCCTAAGAATATGGCAGCGGAGCTTTTCAAACCTTTTATTATCAGGAAACTAATAGAAAGAGGAATTGTAAAAACTGTAAAATCTGCTAAGAAAATAGTCGATAGGAAAGACCCAGTTGTCTGGGATATCCTTGAAAACGTTCTGAAAGGCCACCCTGTAATGCTAAACCGTGCACCAACTCTGCACAGGCTAGGTATTCAGGCGTTTCAACCAAAGTTGATTGAAGGAAAAGCAATTCAACTTCATCCACTTGTTTGTACTGCCTTTAATGCGGATTTTGATGGTGACCAGATGGCCGTTCACGTTCCTTTGGGACATGAAGCTATTTTGGAAGCCTCTACATTGATGCTTTCTTCACACAATATCCTTAACCCTGCCAATGGTGCACCTATTACTGTTCCTTCACAGGATATGGTTTTGGGACTGTATTATGTAACCAAGGGAATGAGATCTACTCCTGAGAAGGTAGTAGAAGGTGAAGGAATGACTTTTTATGGACTTGAAGAGGTATTGATTGCACTGAATGAAGGTGCCATTTCAAAACATGCTTTCATTAAGTGTAAAGTTAAAGTTAGAAAAGACGACGGTTCTCTAGCAGATGAAATAATAGAGACAGTGGCTGGTAGATTGATTTTCAACCAGTTTGTGCCAGAAGAGGTAGGATTCGTAAACGAATTATTGACCAAGAAAAAATTACAGCAAATCATTGCTGAAGTGGTTAAGATTTGTGGTATTGCTCGTTCTGCACAGTTTCTTGATGATATCAAGCACTTAGGGTTCCAAACAGCCTTCCAAGGAGGTCTTTCTATGGGACTTGATGATGTAATTATCCCAGATGAGAAAGATCCATTGATAGCGAAAGCTACCACTGATGTAGATCAGGTATGGAACAACTACTTGATGGGATTGATCACTGATAACGAGCGATACAATCAGGTCATCGATATATGGACCCGAACCAACTCTAACCTGACAAATATCCTTATGCGTCAGATGGAGGAAGATAATCAAGGATTCAACGCCATTTACATGATGATGCACTCCGGAGCCCGTGGTTCTCGTGAGCAAATCAGACAGTTGGGTGGGATGCGTGGTCTTATGGCCAAGCCTCAGAAAAATCTTCAAGGATCTGTTGGAGAAATTATTGAAAACCCTATTCTATCCAACTTTAAAGAAGGATTGGATGTATTGGAGTACTTTATCTCTACTCACGGTGCAAGGAAAGGTCTAGCGGATACAGCACTAAAAACTGCTGATGCTGGATATTTGACTAGAAGACTTGTGGATGTAGCGCAGGATATGATTGTATCTGAAGAGGATTGTGGTACTTTGAGAGGGCTTGTAGTTCAAGCATTGAAAGACAATGATGAGATCGTTGAGCCATTATCTGAACGAATTGTTGGTAGAATCGCAGTTCATGATGTAATAGATCCTTTAACAGATGAGTTAATTCTTGAATCTGGTGGAGAAATCAGTGATGATATTGCTAAGATCATTGATGAATCTGCAGTAGAAGAAGTAGAAATTCGCTCTGTATTAACTTGTGAAACCAGAAGAGGTGTTTGCTGTAAATGTTACGGACGTAACCTTACAACTGGTAGTATTGTACAAGTTGGAGAGTCTGTAGGTGTAATCGCAGCACAGTCTATTGGTGAGCCAGGTACTCAGTTGACCTTAAGAACGTTCCACGTTGGTGGTACAGCTTCCAATATATCGGTTGAAGCGAACATCAATTCCAAATTTGATGGAATTGTAGAATTCGAAGAAGAGCTTAGATGGATCAAAACCACCAATAAAGATGGTGAAGATGTTTCTATCGTAATGGGCCGATCAGGCGAAATCAAGATTAATGATGTAAAATCAGGAAAAACTTTGGTTTCTAACCATGTTCCTTACGGAGCGATTCTTAATGTAAAAGATGGTCAGAAAATTACCAAAGGTGATTCTTTATGTACCTGGGATCCATACAATGCGGTTATTCTTTCTGAGTTTGACGGTAAGGTTGATTTTGAAGCAATTCTTGAAGGGATAACTTACAAGGAAGTAGCTGATGATCAAACTGGGTATAGAGAAAAGGTAATTATAGACACTAAGGATAAAACCAAAAACCCTGCGGTTGTAGTAGAACATGGAGATGATTCCAAGTCTTACAACATTCCAGTAGGGGCACACCTTTCCGTAGAAAAAGGAGAGGATGTGAAAGCAGGTCAAATCCTTGTGAAAATCCCAAGATCTGTTGGTAAGACAAGAGATATTACCGGTGGTCTTCCAAGAGTTACCGAGCTTTTCGAAGCAAGGAACCCTTCAAACCCTGCAGTGGTATCTGAGATTGATGGAGTTGTATTGTACGGTGGTATCAAAAGAGGTAATCGTGAGATCTTCATTGAATCTAAAGATGGAGTTAAGAAAAGGTACATGGTATCTCTTTCTAAGCACATCCTTGTTCAAGAGAATGATTTCATTAGAGCTGGAGAACCACTTTCTGATGGAGCGATAACGCCTAACGATATATTGTCTATCAAAGGCCCAACAGCTGTTCAGGAGTACTTGGTAAATGAGATTCAGGAAGTATACCGTCTACAAGGTGTAAAAATCAATGACAAGCACATCGAGGTAATTGTTAGCCAGATGATGCAGAAAGTTGAAATACTTGATGCTGGAGATACAGGTTTCCTTCAGAATCAAATTGTAGACAAGTGGGCTTTCCGTGAGGAAAATGACATGATCCTTGACAAGAAGGTAGTTGTAGAGCCTGGAGATTCAGCCACGCTTAAAGCGGGTATGATAATCACTGCGCGAAGACTTAGAGATGAGAACTCTAGCCTAAAACGTAAAGACCTTAAAGTGGTTCAAGTAAGAGATGCACAAACATCTGTTTCCAGACCTACTTTGCAAGGTATTACGGCTTCTTCATTGGGTACTGAAAGCTTTATTTCTGCTGCTTCATTCCAGGAGACCACTAAGGTACTTAGTGAGGCTGCTATTAGAGGCAAGCGAGATGAGCTACTTGGACTTAAAGAGAACGTCATTGTGGGTCACCTTATTCCAGCAGGAACAGGGCAACGAAAATTCAATAATTTGATCGTTGGATCAAAAGAAGAGTATGAGTTGTTGACTGCTGAAAAAGAGGCGGGTAGCAAGAAAGTTCGAGAGACAGTTAAATAAAAACTAATTCCTAAATACAGAAGGTCTGCTTTGTGGAGCAGACCTTTTTTTATCCTATTCGAGATTTATTATGGAAGATGATAAAAAAACTGAGGAGCAGCAAAAGCAACAAATAAATGTGGAGCTAACAGACGAAATTGCTGAGGGAATTTATTCCAACTTGGCGATGATAGCCCATTCGAACTCAGAATTTGTGGTGGATTTTATCCGTTTAATGCCTGGAATACCTAAGGCAAAGGTTAAATCACGAATTATAATGACGCCAGATCATGCTTTACGACTTTTACATGCATTGAAAGACAATCTTGAGAAGTACGAAAAAGCATTTGGAAAAATACAAGGAGGGAAGGATGCCCCTCAATTCCCAATGAATTTTGGGGGAACATTAGGAGAAGCATAATAAGGAGGAATAAGGTGATAAACTCAATTATTGTAATGATAGTTGATTTGAGTCGCGTAAAATTATAACTCCTTAATTTTGTTTGTTTTATTGATTTGTTTACCTTTGCAATCCGAATTTTATAAGTTTAAAGCAGATTAATTAATTTATCTATTAATGCCTACTATACAACAGTTAGTTAGAAAAGGTAGAACCACTCTTGAGAGCAAATCCAAGTCAAGGGCTTTGGATGCATGTCCTCAAAGGAGAGGTGTGTGTACCCGTGTGTACACTACTACGCCAAAGAAGCCTAATTCAGCCATGAGAAAAGTGGCAAGAGTTAGATTGACAAATGGTAAGGAAGTTAATGCTTACATCCCTGGAGAAGGTCACAACCTTCAAGAGCACTCTATTGTGTTGATCCGTGGTGGAAGGGTTAAAGATTTACCAGGAGTAAGATACCATATTATCCGTGGAGCACTGGATACTGCAGGTGTAAAAGACCGTAAGCAGGGTCGCTCTAAATACGGAGCCAAGCGACCAAAGGCCGCTAAAAAATAATATAATTTAATAACAGAATAAAATGAGAAAAGCGAAACCAAAAAAGAGGTATATTCTTCCTGACCCCAAATTCAATGACACTTTGGTCACCAGGTTTGTCAATTGTCTTATGGTGGATGGTAAGAAAAGTATTGCTTACAGAATCTTTTATGATGCCATAGGCAAAGTAGAAGAAAAAGTAGGTGAGAATGGTCTTGAGGTTTGGAAAAAAGCGCTTAACAATATTACTCCTGCTGTAGAGGTAAAGAGTCGTAGAGTTGGGGGTGCAACTTTCCAGGTACCTTTGGAAGTGAGGCCTGACCGTAAAATTTCCTTAGGTATTAAGTGGATGATTACTTTTGCTAGAAAAAGAGGAGAAAAAACCATGATGGATCGATTGGCTGGAGAGATCATCTCGGCTTCTAAAGGAGAAGGCGCAGCTGTGAAGAAAAAAGACGATACGCATAGAATGGCGGAAGCCAATAAAGCATTCTCGCATTTTAGATTTTAATAAGTAATGGCTAAGAAAGACTTAAAATATTTAAGAAACATAGGTATCATGGCTCACATTGACGCCGGAAAAACAACAACTTCCGAGCGTATTTTGTATTACACTGGTTTGTCACATAAAATTGGTGAAGTACATGATGGAGCTGCTACTATGGACTGGATGGAGCAAGAGCAGGAGAGAGGGATTACCATCACTTCAGCTGCTACTACTACCAAATGGAAGTACCCTACCGATCAGGGACAGCCTTTAGAAAATACTAAAGAATATCAAATCAACTTGATTGATACTCCTGGTCACGTGGATTTTACCGTTGAGGTAGAAAGATCCCTTCGAGTGCTGGATGGTGCTGTAGCCTTATTTTGTGCTGTATCAGGTGTGGAACCTCAGTCCGAAACAGTTTGGAGACAAGCTGATAAATACCACGTTCCAAGAATCTGCTTTGTAAACAAAATGGATCGTGCCGGAGCTGATTTTTTTAATGCCATTAATGAAATTAAGGATAAATTAGGTGCTAACCCTGTACCTCTTCAAATTCCAATTGGAGCTGAAGATACATTTAAGGGAGTAGTTGATCTTATCACGAATCAGGCCATAGTATGGAATGAAGAAGATCAAGGGATGACTTATAAAGTTATTGAAATCCCTGAGGATCTTAAAGAGACCGTTACTGAATACAGACAAAGTCTTATTGAGCAGGTAGCCTCTTATGATGAGGATTTAATGATCAAATTCTTTGAGGATGAAAATTCCATTACCAAAGAAGAAATGATGACTGCTATTCGTAAGGCTGTAATCAACATGGACTTTTCTCCTGTATTGTGTGGTTCTGCCTTTAAAAACAAAGGAGTTCAAGCGCTTTTGGATGCTGTAATGGCTTATTTGCCTTCACCTCTTGATTTGCCTCCTGTAAAAGGAACAAATCCTGATACTGAAGAATCTGTAGTAAGAAATCCTGACAGTGATGAGCCTTTTGCTGCTTTAGCATTTAAAATTGCTACTGACCCATTTGTAGGTCGTTTGGCTTTTATGCGTGTTTATTCAGGCCAGTTGAATTCTGGTTCTTATGTATACAACACAAGAACAAGTAAAAAAGAAAGAATATCAAGATTGCTTCAAATGCACTCCAACAAGCAAAATCCTATTGATAGGGTAGAAGCTGGAGACATTTGTGCCGGTGTTGGTTTTAAAGATATAAAAACAGGCGATACACTTTGTGATGAGAAGAACAAAGTGGTCTTAGAGGAAATGACTTTCCCTGAGCCTGTTATTGGTTATGCAATTGAGCCTAAGACGCAAGCAGATGTTGACAAATTAGGTATGGCCATTGCCAAGTTGGTTGAGGAAGATCCTACCCTGCACGTAAATACTGACCATGAAACTGGTCAAGTTATTTTGAGAGGTATGGGTGAACTTCACCTTGAGATTATTATAGACAGACTTAAGCGTGAGTTTAAAGTTGAGATCAACCAAGGTGCTCCTCAGGTAGCTTACAAAGAAGCTCTTTTTGCTAGTGTTGAACACAAAGAAGTGTACAAGAAGCAAACAGGTGGTAAAGGTAAATTTGCAGACATTGTGTTCGAGATTGGACCAAAAGAAGCTGATCCTGAAACTGGTGAAGTCAAAGCTGGATTGGATTTTGTAAATGGCATTGTTGGGGGTGTGATTCCAAGAGAATTTATTCCTTCAATTCAGAAGGGCTTTGCAGAGTCTATGAAAAATGGTCCGTTGGCTGGATACCCGGTTGAAGCTATGAAAGTAAGGTTGTTCCATGGTTCTTTTCACGATGTCGATTCAGATGCAGTGTCATTTGAAATGGCCGCAAGATTAGGTTTCAAAGAAGCGGCTAAAAAATGTAAGCCTCAATTATTGGAGCCAATCATGGCAGTAGAAGTTGTTACTCCTGAGGAGTATACAGGACCTGTTACAGGTGACTTAAACCGTCGAAGAGGTTTGATGAAAGGTATGGATACCAAAGGTGTTTCAACTGTTATCAAGTCATCCGTTCCATTGTCAGAATTGTTTGGCTATGTAACAGATTTGAGAACCATTTCATCCGGTAGGGCATCCGCCTCACTTACTTTCTCACATTATGACCCTGTTCCTAGTAACATTGCTGAAGCTGTTATTGCTAAAGTAAAAGGAGAGAAGGCTTAAAATAATCGAACATGAATCAAAAAATCAGAATAAAACTAAAGTCATACGATCATAGCCTGGTGGACAAGTCATCAGAGAAGATCGTGAAAGCTGTAAAATCTACAGGTGCAGTAGTTGTTGGGCCAATTCCTCTTCCTACTAAAAAAGAGAAATTTACAGTATTGAAATCTCCACATGTAAACAAAAAAGCTAGAGAACAATTTCAGCTTTGTACTTACAAGAGATTGGTAGATATTTACTCTAACAGTTCTAAAACAGTAGATGCTTTGATGAAAATCGAACTTCCAAGTGGAGTAGATGTTGAAATTAAAGTGTGATCTTCACTTATAATATTTAGAAAAACCTGTACCAATTGTGGTGCAGGTTTTTTTTTGGAGCAAACATTTCGCTTTGCTTTAAATAAATCTTAGAATTTTCATTTGTTTGGGGATGTTTCCTAAGCTAATTGTTTGAAAATATTCAGGTTGCAGTTTGTTACCTGAAATTAAATTACTAACTTTGCAATCCTTTAAAGGGGACAGGTGTGTATACACTTGTGAATCATTGTATATCATATATCCAAAGATGTCTGGAATAATAGGTAAGAAAATCGGAATGACTAGTATTTTTAGTGCCGATGGACGAAATGTCGCATGCACGTTAATAGAAGCTGGTCCTTGCGTAGTGACGCAAGTAAAAAATGTAGAATCAGACGGGTACAACGCTGTACAGTTGTCTTATGGTGAGCGTAAGGAAAAAAATACGCCCAAACCATTAATCGGCCATTTCAAAAAGGCTGGTACAACTCCAAAGCAGAAAGTTGTTGAATTTAGGGATTTCAGAGTGGAATTCGAAGGTCAGGTAGACATGGGTAAAACTGTGGTATCTGACAAGATCTTTGTCGAAGGTGATTTTATTGATGCTATAGGAACTTCCAAAGGAAAAGGTTTCCAAGGTGTTGTTAAGCGTCATGGGTTTGCAGGAGTTGGCGGTGCCACTCACGGCCAGCACAACAGACAACGTCATCCAGGTTCTATCGGTGCTTGCTCTTGGCCCTCAAGGGTTTTTAAAGGCATGAGAATGGCAGGAAGAACCGGTGGTAACAGGGTCAAAGTACTTAATTTAAAAGTACTTAAAATATATCCTGAAAAGAACCTGCTATTAGTTAGTGGTTCTATACCGGGAGCCAAAAATTCTTTTGTGATTCTAGAGAAGTAATAAGATGGAATTAGCAATATTAAAACAAACCGGTGAAGAGACCGGAAGGAAGATCACGCTCTCTGAAGATATTTTCTCCATGGAGCCCAATGATCACGCCATATACCTGGATGTAAAACAGTATTTGGCCAATAGAAGACAGGGTACGCATAAATCTAAAGAAAGAGCTGAAATTTCCGGTTCTACCAGAAAGATTAAAAAACAAAAAGGTACCGGTAGCGCACGTGCTGGCTCTATCAAATCTCCAATTTTCAGAGGAGGAGGAAGAGTATTCGGCCCTAAGCCAAGAGACTACTCTTTTAAGTTAAATAAGAAATTGAAGCAGGTTGCCAGAAAGTCTGCACTAAGTTACAAAGCCAAAGAAAACGGTTTAGTGATTTTGGAAGATTTGGTTTTTGATGCACCTAAGACCAAGGATTATATCAATCTGTTGTCCAAACTATCTTTATCAGATAAAAAGACACTTCTAGTGGTTGGTGAAAACAACCCAAATGTTTATTTGTCATCTAGGAACGTACCTAAAGCAAAAGTAAGAGTATTCAGTGAATTGAATACTTATGAATTACTTGATGCTGATAGTCTTGTTCTTTGTGAAGGTGCTGTAAGTAAGTTAGAAACCCTTTTATCGAAGTAAAATCATGGATATATTAAAAAGACCTTTAATTACAGAAAAGATCTCAGCCATGAACGAACGTGGGGTGTATGGTTTTGTAGTTGAAAGAACTGCAAAGAAGCCTCAAATAAAAGATGCCGTAGAGAAAATGTACGGTGTCAAAGTGGTTGAAGTACGCACCATGCGTTATGCTGCAAAGAAAAAGACAAGGTACACCAAAGCTAAAATTGTTTCTGGATATACCAACACCTTCAAGAAGGCAATGGTACAGGTAGCAGAAGGTGAAATCATTGATTTTTACGGAGAAATTTAATTGAATCAGAGCAATGGCAGTTAAAAAATTAAAACCTGTAACTCCTGGTACCCGTTTTAGAGTGGCGCCTTCATTTGATGAAGTCACAACTTCTAAGCCGGAAAAGAGCCTTTTGGCTCCTTTGAAGAAAAGTGGTGGCAGGAATCATAGTGGTAAAATGACCTCCAGATATATCGGAGGTGGACATAAAAAAAGGCTTAGGATCGTCGATTTCAAAAGAAATAAAGAAGGCGTTCCAGCTGTAGTTAAATCTATAGAATACGATCCAAACAGAACAGCAAGGATAGCTTTGTTATTTTATGTGGATGGTACTAAAGCTTATATGATTGCTCCTGAGGGACTTGAAGTAGGTCAAACGGTTGTTTCTGGAGAAGGAGCAAGCCCTGAAGTTGGCAATACTTTGTATTTAAGAAATATCCCTCTAGGTACAATTATTCATAACATTGAATTGAAGCCTGGTAAAGGTGGAGCAATGGCAAGAAGTGCTGGTGGATACGCGCAGCTTCTAGCGAGAGAAGGTAAATACGTAACCCTCAAATTGCCTTCTGGTGAAATGAGAGTCGTTTTGGGTACTTGCAAGGCTACTATTGGGACTGTTTCTAATGGTGACCATATGAACGTAGTACTTGGAAAAGCTGGTCGTAAAAGATGGCTTGGAAGAAGACCTCGTACTAGAGGTGTTGCTATGAACCCTGTTGATCACCCTATGGGTGGTGGTGAAGGCCGTTCTTCAGGTGGTCATCCACGTTCTAGAACAGGCTTGTTGGCCAAGGGTAAAAAGACTCGTTCGCCCAAAAAGTACTCCAATAAATTTATCATTAGCAGAAGAACTAAGTAAACATGGCACGTTCGTTAAAAAAAGGCCCATATATAGAGCACCACTTACTAAAGAAAGTGGATGTTATGAACGAATCTGGAAAGAAATCCGTGATCAAAACCTGGTCCAGGAGGTCGATGATTTCTCCGGATTTTGTAGGACTAACCTTTGCAGTGCACAATGGAAACAAATTTATTCCTGTTTTTGTGACAGACAATATGGTTGGTCATAAGTTAGGTGAATTTGCACCTACCAGAAATTTCCGTGGACACATTGCCAAAAAAGATAAAGGAAAGAGATAATCATGGAAGCTATAGCAAAATTAAATAATGTTCCTACCTCTCCCAGAAAGATGCGTCTGGTTGCGGATCTGGTAAGGGGAAAGAAAGTAGGTCAGGCATTAAGCATCTTGAAATTTACGCCTAATCATGGATCTATCAGGCTTGAAAAGCTGTTGTTATCCGCTATTGCCAACTGGCAGGCGAAAAATCCTGATGAAAAGCTTGAAGATGCAGAATTGTATATCAAGACCATCTCTGTAGATGGAGGTAGGATGTTAAAGAGGCTAAGACCTGCACCACAGGGTAGAGCACATAGAATCCGTAAAAGATCAAATCATGTAACGCTTGTAGTAGACTCCGTTGGAGAAAATGTTACCGCTGATGTTGTTGAATCAAATGAAAAAGTAAACTAAAATATGGGACAAAAAGTTAACCCAATTGGTTTAAGGCTTGGTATCATTAAGGGGTGGGACTCTAACTGGTATGGAGGACGCGATTTCGCTGATAAGCTTTATGAAGACCAGAACATCAGAAAATACGTCTTTGCCAGGATACCTAAAGGCGGTATTTCTAAGGTGATTATTGAAAGAACTCTTAAAAGAATTACCCTTACCATTCAAACTGCCCGACCTGGTGTAGTAATTGGAAAAGGTGGTTCTGAGGTGGATAAGCTAAAAGAAGAACTTAAGAAAATTACAGATAAGGACATTCAAATCAACATATTTGAAATCAAACGTCCTGAATTAGATGCTAAGTTGGTTGGTGAATCCATTGCACAGCAATTGGAAGCCAGGATTTCTTTTAGGAGAGCTATGAAACAATCCATTGCTGCTACCATGAGAGTGGGCGCTGAAGGGATTAAAGTAAAACTTTCCGGTAGATTAGGTGGTGCTGAAATGGCTAGATCTGAAATGTACAAAGAAGGTAGAATTCCTTTGCACACTATTCGTGCAGATGTGGATTATGCCCTTTCTGAAGCACAAACAGTCTATGGTAAAATCGGTATCAAAGTTTGGATATTCAAAGGCGAAGTTTATGGTAAAAGAGATCTTTCTCCAAATGCCGGACTAAGTAATGACTCCAAAGGAAATGCTCCTGCTGGTAACAGAAGAAGAAGAGAAGGTGGGCCTAAGAGAAGAAAAAGAAACAACTAAACATCCTTAACTGAGCAATCATGTTACAGCCAAGAAGAACGAAATTTAGAAAAATGCATAAGGGGAGGATCAAAGGAATTGCCCAAAGAGGTCATACTTTGGCCTTTGGTAATTTCGGCATCAAATCCCTGGAGCCTGGATGGATCACTTCGAGACAAATAGAAGCTGCCCGTATTGCAATGACAAGAGCAATGAAAAGGGAAGGACAAGTTTGGATCCGAATATTTCCAGATAAACCGATCACTAAAAAGCCTGCAGAGGTAAGGATGGGTAAAGGTAAAGGAGCTCCTGAATACTGGGTAGCAGTTATCAGACCAGGAACAATCCTTTTTGAAGCTACTGGTGTTTCCGTGGAAGTTGCACAGGAAGCTCTAAGACTAGCACAACAAAAGCTTCCTGTAAGTACAAAATTTATCGTACGTAGAGATTACGTTGGATCATAAGCTGATGAAAAATTCTGAAATCAACGCTCTAACTGAGAGCGAAATACAATCCCGCATAGATGCGGAAAGGGAGAACTTGACAAAATTACGTTTTGCTCATGCTATTTCACCCATAGAAAATCCAAATAGAATAAGAGAATCAAGGCGTTTGGTTGCAAGGTTGAATACGTTTTTACGAGCCAAACAACTAGCTAAATAAGAAACAAAATGGCTACTACAGATAGAAACCTTCGTAAAGAAAGAATAGGAAAGGTAGTTAGCAACAAAATGGATAAGTCCATAACCGTAGCGATAGAGCGTAGAGTAAAACACCCTATTTACGGTAAATTTGTTGGTAAAACGACCAAATTCATGGCTCATGACGAAAACAATGATTGTAAGCAAGGAGACTTGGTTAAAATCAGTGAAACTCGTCCGCTGAGTAAGAGCAAGCGTTGGAGATTGGTGGAAATAATAGAAAGGGCATTATAAATCATGATACAGCAAGAATCCAGATTAAGTGTAGCGGATAATTCAGGTGCAAAAGAAGTACTTGTAATCCGTGTTTTGGGAGGAACCAAAAGAAGGTATGCCTCTATTGGAGACAAGGTTGTAGTCACTGTTAAATCAGCCCTATCATCCAGTAATATGAAAAAAGGTACCGTTTCTAAAGCGGTGATCGTAAGGACTAAAAAAGAAGTCCGAAGAAAAGACGGTTCGTATATCCGATTTGAGGATAATGCAGCTGTGCTTTTAAATAACAATGACGAACCTAGAGGAACCCGTATTTTCGGCCCAGTTGCCAGGGAACTTAGGGAAAAGCAGTTTATGAAAATTGTATCGTTAGCCCCTGAAGTATTGTAATCATGGAAAGAAAATTTAACAAACAACCGAAATTGCATATCAAAACTGGTGATACCGTATTGGTGATCGCAGGAGATGATAAAAGCAAACAAGGTAAGATCCTTTCTGTTGACCGAGCCAAAAGAAGGGCAATAGTAGAAGGTTTAAATATGGTAACCAAACATATAAAACCTACAACTAACTCTCCTCAAGGTGGTATAGAAAAGAAAGAGGCTCCCATTCATATCAGTAACCTTAAATTGGTAGATCCTAAAACAGGAGACGCTACCAGGATAGGTCGAAAAAAGAATGAGGACGGAAAATTAGTAAGATACTCTAAGAAAACCGGGGAGGTGATCAATGGCTAAACCTAGATTAAAAGAAAAATTCGACAACGAAATCAAATCTGAATTGAAAGATAAATTTCAATTCGGAAGTGTGATGCAAGTACCTCAATTGACAAAAATTGTCTTGAACAAAGGTATTGGTGCTGCTGTGGCAGACAAAAAGTTGGTCGATCAAGGAGTTGAAGAACTTACACTGATTACTGGTCAAAGAGCAGTAGCAACTAAAGCAAAAAATTCAATCTCAAACTTTAAGTTAAGAGATGGTATGCCAATTGGCGCCAAAGTTACACTTAGAGGAGACAGAATGTATGAATTTCTTGATCGTTTGGTAAGCATTGCTTTACCAAGGGTTAGGGATTTCAAAGGAATCTCTGATAAAGGATTTGATGGCCGAGGAAACTATACTTTGGGAGTAACAGAGCAAATTATTTTCCCTGAAATTAGTATCGAAAAGGTAAATAGGATTTCTGGTATGGACATCACTTTGGTGACCACTGCGAAAACTGACGAAGAAGCACATGCTTTGTTGAAGTCCCTAGGTATGCCATTCGTAAATAATAATAAAGAAGAATAGTTATGGCAAGAGAATCGATAAAAGCCCGCGAAAGAAAAAGAGAGCGTATGGTAGCTAAATACGCTCATAAACGCGCTACGCTTAAAGCAGCAGGTGACTATGAGGCATTGGATAAGCTTCCAAAGAACGCTTCTCCAGTAAGGCTTCATAACCGTTGTAAACTTACCGGCCGTCCGAAAGGATACATGAGAAAATTTGGCATCAATAGGGTGACTTTTAGAGAAATGGCTTCCGCTGGTAAAATTCCGGGTGTAACCAAGTCTAGCTGGTAAAAATTATATAATAGTTTTTATTCTTAATTTCATTGTGTAACTTTGCAGGCCCGTTAGGGTTTTGTAGTTAGACTAATACAAATATGACTGATCCAATAGCTGATTATCTAACCAGGTTGAGGAATGCCATCAAGGCAACTCACCGGATAGTAGAAATACCTGCTTCTAACATCAAAAAAGAACTTACTAAAGTTCTTTTTGAAAAAGGTTACATTCAGAATTATAAATTTGTTGAGGAAGGACCTCAGGGAACTATTAAAATAGCCCTGAAGTACAACCCTCAAACCAAAGAAAATTCTATTGTAAGCCTTACAAGAGTAAGTAAGCCAGGTTTAAGAAAATACGTAGATAAAGAATCTCTTCCCAGAGTAATTAATGGTTTGGGTATTGCAATTCTTTCTACGTCAAAAGGTGTAATGACTGACAAAGAAGCCCGCGTTGAAGGTGTGGGTGGTGAAGTACTTTGTTACGTTTACTAATAAATTGATATGTCTAGAATAGGTAAAAAACCGATAAATCTACCTGCGGGTGTGACTGTAGACGTTTCTGATCACAATCAGATAACTGTTAAAGGTCCCAAAGGTACACTGACTCAGGAAGTTCATCCTGATTTTACAGTAGAAGTTGAAGAAGGTAACCTGGTCATAGTAAGGCCAACTGATTCAAAACGCCACAAATCACTACATGGGCTTTACCGCTCTTTGTTAAATAATATGGTGATAGGTGTAACTGAAGGTTACAAAAAAGAATTGGAACTAGTAGGTGTAGGTTATAAAGCTACTAATCAAGGTCAAATTCTTGAACTTGCTTTGGGATATTCACACAGTATATTTTTGGCTGTCCCTGAGGAAGTTGCTATCAAAACTGAAACTCCTAAAGGTAAAAACCCTTTGGTTACTTTAGAGAGTATCGACAAAGAATTAATAGGTCAGGTAGCTGCTAAAATAAGATCCCTACGTAAAGTTGAACCTTTCAAAGGCAAAGGTATTAAGTTTGTAGGAGAAATTATTAGACGTAAAGCTGGTAAAACTGCCGCTAAAAAATAATTAGAAGATGGCTTTCAAGAAAAAAACTAGAAGACTGAGAATAAAGAGAGGTATCCGAAGGAAAATTTCAGGTACTGATGCTAGGCCAAGACTTTCTGTATTTAAAAGTAATACAGGAATATATGCACAATTGATTGACGATTTAAAAGGTCAAACTCTTGCAGCAGCTTCATCCAAAGAACTGGGTGCTATTAAAAATGTGAATGTATCTGTTTCAAAAGAAGTTGGAAAAAAATTAGCTGAAAAAGCTGTTTCTAACGGAGTGAATGAAGTTGTTTTCGACAGAAGTGGATATCTTTATCATGGTAATGTAAAAGCTTTGGCAGAAGGTGCCAGAGAAGGAGGCCTTAAATTTTAATCATTATGTCCCAAGTAAGTAAAAGACCCATCAGGGCTACAGATACAGAATTAACCGAAAAAGTTGTTGCCATTAATCGTGTAGCAAAGGTTGTTAAAGGTGGACGAAGATTCTCCTTCTCAGCAATCGTTGTGGTTGGTGATGGTAATGGTGTAGTTGGTTATGGCTTAGGTAAAGCCAATGAGGTTACCGATGCGATTACCAAAGGTATAGAAGACGCTAAGAAAAATTTGATTAAAGTTCCATTGCTTAAAGGTACTATCCCTCACGAGCAATTAGGTAAATATGGTGGTGGTTTGGTTTTAATTAAACCTGCTGCACCTGGTACTGGAGTTTTGGCTGGTGGTTCTATGCGTGCTGTTTTAGAAAGTGCTGGATATACAGATATTCTTGCCAAATCAAAAGGTTCTTCTAATCCACATAACGTGGTTAAAGCGACTATAGAAGCGCTTTTAAAATTGAGAGATGCTATCGCTGTTTCTCAACAGAGAAGGATTAAAATTGCTAAAGTTTTTAACGGTTAAGAAAATGGCAAAAATAAAAATCACTCAGATAAGGAGTATAATTAATAGACCCAAATCTCAAAAAGCTACTATCGCTGCTTTGGGACTAGGTAAGATCAACCGAACAGTGGAAAAGGATGACAGCCCACAGTTACAAGGTATGATCCAAAAAATAAGCCATCTAGTTAAGGTACAGGAAGTTTAATATTAGATGACCTAAAAGTTGTTTAATATTTAAACTAATCGAAAATCTAAGTAAAATGAAATTACATACATTAAAACCAGCGGAAGGCTCCATAAAAACCAGAAAAAGGATCGGTAGAGGTCAAGGTTCTGGTAGAGGAGGTACATCCACTAAAGGGCACAAAGGTGCGAAATCCAGGTCTGGTTATAAAACCAAACTAGGTTTTGAAGGTGGTCAAATGCCTCTTCAACGTAGGGTACCAAAATTTGGATTTACTAATCACAATAGGGTAGCCTATCAATCCGTAAACCTTGATATTATTCAGGAGTTGGCGAGTAAGCTTAACACGGACAGTATAGATTTCGATGTTTTACATCAAAATGGGTTAGTTTCCAAAAAAGATCTTGTAAAAGTCCTAGGAAGAGGCGAACTTACTTCCAAATTAAACGTAAGCGCCCACAGTTTCTCTGCTAGTGCCATAGCGGCGATTGAAAAAGTTGGAGGATCTGTAAATAAGATTTAATACATGAAAAAGTTTATTACAACAGTAAAGAACATCTTTTCGATTGAGGATTTAAGAATCAGAATCTTGAATACAATTGGTTTGCTAATTGTTTTCAGAATAGGATCCTTTGTCGTCCTACCAGGTGTTGATCCAAGTCGCCTTGGAGAGGCAGCTTCTGGTATATTCGGATTGATTGATACCTTCTTAGGTGGTTCTTTCAGTAGGGCGTCCATTTTTGGCTTGGGTATTATGCCCTATATTTCTGCTTCAATTGTACTTCAATTGTTGACTGTTGGCGTACCCTATTTTCAAAAATTACAAAAGGATGGAGAATCTGGCAGGAAAAGAATCAATCAAATTACGAGGGTTCTTACCATTTTGATAACCCTGGCACAAGGTATTGGTTATATTACAGCCACTATCCCCGATGAAGCCATTGTTATCGATAAAACGCTATTTTTAACGTCTGCTCTTGTTCTATTGACAGCCGGAACTATGTTCTGTATGTGGATAGGTGAGAAAATTACTGAAAAAGGTATCGGGAATGGTATTTCCATGTTGATCATGATAGGTATCATCTCTGCATTGCCTGGCGCCATAATCTCTGAAAGTTTATCTAAAGGAGGCGGAGGTATCTTGTTGCTTCTTCTTGAAGCCGTTATCCTCTTCTTTGTAGTAGTTGGAGTTGTAGCCCTTACAGAAGCAGTAAGAAGAATCCCTGTTCAATATGCCAAGCAAGTAGTTGGTGGCAAAGTTTACGGTGGTCAGAGACAATACATTCCTATTAAGGTGAATGCCTCTGGAGTTATGCCCATTATCTTTGCTCAATCATTGATGTTTTTACCAGCATTGATTGCTCAAATTTGGGCTGACAGCAGCGACATTGCCTCTTATATTGGAACTACATTTAGTGATTTCACATCTTGGCAATACAATCTTGTCTTTGCATTGATGATCATTCTTTTCACTTTCTTTTACACTGCTATTACGGTTAACCCCGAGCAAATTGCAGAAGACATGAAAAGGAATGGTGGCTTTGTACCGGGGATTAAACCCGGAGGACCAACTGGTGATTTCATTGATAATATCATATCAAGAATAACTTTACCTGGTTCTATACTATTGGCTTTGGTAGCCATCATGCCAGCCTTTGCAATTATTGCAGGAGTTAGTAGTGAGTTTGCCCAGTTTTATGGAGGGACTTCTCTATTGATTATGGTAGGCGTAATTTTGGATACATTGAGACAGATAGAAAGTTACCTGTTGATGAGACATTATGAAGGTATGATGAAGAGTGGGAACATGAAAAATGACCCATCAAGTTATGCTGTAGCTTAAGGTATGATACAGTTTAAGACTGCAGAAGAAATTGAAATAATAAAAGATAGTGCGCTGATTTTAGGAAAGGCGCATGGCGAAGTAGCCAAACATGTGAAAGAAGGGGTAAAGACCTCTTTTTTAGATAAAATTGCTGAAGAATTTATCCGGGATAATAAAGCCATTCCATCTTTTAAAGGGTATAATGGTTTCCCGGCATCTCTGTGTATTTCCGTGAATGAAGTTGTAGTTCATGGATTTCCCAGTCAATATCAATTGAAAGATGGCGATATAATCTCAATAGATTGTGGAGTCTTTCACCAAGGTTTTCATAGCGATTCCGCTTATACTTACCCTGTTGGTGAAGTTTCTCCCAAGACGATTGCACTTTTAAAAGCTACAAAGGAATCCCTTTATTTAGGGATAGAAAAAGCGGTTTTAGGTAACCGTGTTGGTGATATCGGCAATGCAATACAAAAATTTGTAGAAGCAAAAGGATACACTGTTGTTAGAGAATTAGTTGGCCATGGAGTTGGAAAACAACTTCACGAATCTCCAGAAGTTCCCAATTGGGGAAAAAGAGGAAGTGGTGCCAAACTAAAAGAAGGGATGGTTATAGCCATAGAACCAATGGTTAACCTAGGTACTCGAAATGTTGTTCAAGAAAGGGATGGTTGGACAATCAGGACTGCTGATCGTAAACCTTCTGCCCATTATGAACATACGGTTGCCATATTAGAGGATAAAACCGAAATCTTGACAACACATCGTTTTATAGAAGAGAATTTTAAATTTTAATTATGGCTAAACAAGCATCTATTGAGCAGGACGGTACCATCGTCGAAGCATTGTCCAACGCAATGTTTAAGGTGGAACTTGAAAATGGTCACCAATTGATTGCACACATTTCCGGTAAGATGCGAATGAATTACATTAAAATTTTACCAGGAGATAAGGTTAAATTAGAAATGTCTCCTTATGATCTTACCAAAGGAAGAATTGTCTACCGTTACAAGTAAATTGTAGTAGTAAGTAAGCAGTATCAAATTAGGAAAATTAGTATTGATATGAAAGTTAAAGCATCTATTAAAAAAAGAAGTGTTGACTGCAAAGTGATCCGGAGAAAGGGAAAGCTTTATGTCATCAACAAAAAGAATCCGAAGTTTAAACAAAGACAAGGTTAAATACTATGGCTAGAATTGCAGGTGTCGATATACCGGACAATAAACGTGGTGAAATAGGCCTTACCTATATTTTTGGTATCGGCAGGAGTACGGCTAGAGCCATACTAAATAAGGCAGGTATTTCTTTAGACAAGAAAGCCGGAGAGTGGGATGATGATGAGTCAACCGCCATCAGGAACATCATTGCTGAGGAATACAAGACGGAAGGTGTACTTAAATCTGAAGTACAGTTGAGTATCAAAAGGCTGATGGATATTGGTTGTTATAGAGGTTTGAGACATAGAAAGGGTCTTCCCGTTCGTGGTCAAAAAACCAAAAACAACGCCAGAACCAGAAAAGGTAAGAGAAAAACTGTTGCCAACAAGAAGAAAGCGACTAAATAAATCCTGACATAGATTATGGCTCAGAAAAGAAACGAAAAGACAAAGGCTAAGAAGCGGGTTGTTAAAGTAGAAGCTGTGGGACAGGCCCATATCAAAGCTTCTTTTAATAACATCATTATATCCATTACCAATAATTCAGGACAAGTTATTTCCTGGGCTTCTGCTGGTAAAATGGGCTTTAGGGGTTCCAAAAAGAATACTCCTTATGCTGCTCAAATGGCTGCTCAAAACTGTGGGCAGGTTGCGTATGACCTCGGTCTTAGAAAGATTGAAGTATTTGTAAAAGGTCCTGGTGCTGGTAGAGAATCTGCCATCAGAACCTTACAAAATGTTGGGCTGGATGTGACGACCATTACTGATGTTACCCCATTACCTCATAACGGTTGTCGTCCTCCAAAACGCAGAAGAGTTTAATTTAAAGAAAATATAGCATGGCTAGATATAGAGGTCCAAAAGCAAAAATTGCCAGGAAATTTGGCGAGCCCATAGAAGGGCAAAGCAAAGTGCTTCAGAAGAAAAATTATCCTCCAGGAATGCATGGCAGAGGTAGACGCAAAAAGCAGTCTGAATTTGCTATTCAATTGATGGAGAAACAAAAGGCCAAATACATCTACGGTGTATTGGAAAGACAATTTGCTAAAATGTTTGATCATGCCTCCAGGAAAAAAGGAGTGACAGGTGAAAACCTATTGCAATTGTTGGAAGGTCGTTTGGATAACTCGGTTTACAGACTGGGTATTGCACCAACGAGAAGAGGAGCACGCCAATTGGTTTCTCACAAACATATACTTGTTAATGGAACTGTAGTGAATATCCCTTCATTTCAGTTGAAGCCAGGTGATGTGATTGCTGTGAGAGAGAAATCAAAATCATTGGAGGCTATTACAGAAAGTCTTAGAGGCAAAGGAACAACCAGATACAGTTGGTTGGAATGGGACAATGGATCCCTGAGTGGTAAGTTTGTAAATGTTCCAATTAGAGAAGATATTCCTGAGAACATAAAAGAACAACTTATCGTAGAATTGTACTCTAAGTAATCATTTACATTCCTATTAAAAGAATTAAAGATATGTCCATATTAGCATTTCAAATGCCAGAGAAAGTGGTAATGGAAAAAGCAGACGATTTCCACGGACTGTTTACCTTTAAGCCACTTGAAAAAGGGTACGGGGTTACCATCGGAAATGCCCTCAGAAGGATTCTTTTGTCTTCACTGGAAGGTTATGCTATTACTGCCGTAAAATTACCCGGTGTAGTGCATGAGTTTTCTAGTATTGAGGGAGTGGTTGAAGACGTTACAGATATTATCCTTAACCTAAAACAGGTCAGGTTCAAAAAAATCCATGATGCCATTGATAATAAAATTACAGTGGAAGTTAAAAATCAGGATGTTTTTACCGCAGGAGATATTGCCAAATACACTACCTCTTTTGAAGTTTTGAATCCTGATTTGGTCATATGTCATTTGGATAATTCAAAAAGCCTAGAAATTGAACTTTCTGTTGATAAAGGTAGGGGATATCTTCCTGCAGAAGAATCCAAACCTAAGGAACAGATTTACGGTACGATCTCGGTTGATGCTGTTTTTACACCTATCAAAAATGTAAAATACAGAATTGAAAATACCAGGGTGGAGCAAAAGACTGATTA
Source organism: Cyclobacterium amurskyense (assembly GCF_001050135.1). Lineage (GTDB taxonomy): Bacteria > Bacteroidota > Bacteroidia > Cytophagales > Cyclobacteriaceae > Cyclobacterium > Cyclobacterium amurskyense. The sequence continues at coordinate 3,057,683 of NZ_CP012040.1, forward strand.
TGAGCAATTAATCATGGAGGTCAGCACTGACGGGTCTATACATCCCGAAAAAGCCTTGCAAGAATCTGCTAAGATCTTGATTCAACACTTTATGTTGTTTTCAGATCAGACTATGGTTATCGACGCGCCAGGAAGTGGTGCTATAGAGCCTATAGATGAAGAGTATCTGCACATGAGAAAATTACTTAAGACATCCTTGAGTGATTTAGATCTTTCTGTCAGAGCTTACAATTGTCTGAAAGCCGCCGATGTTAAGAGTCTAGGAGACCTTGCCAAACTTGAAATTTCTGATATGATGAAATTTAGAAACTTTGGTAAGAAGTCTTTGGCAGAATTGGAACAACTTATCCAGGAAAAAGGCCTGACCTTCGGTATGGATCTGTCTAAGTATAAACTTGATGAAGAATAATTAAAAATGAGACACGGTAAGAAATTTAACCATTTGGGTAGAACCGCCTCACATAGAAAGGCCATGCTTTCGAATATGGCCAAGTCTCTTTTGGAACACAAGCGGATCAGCACCACCCTTGCCAAAGCCAAAGAGTTGAGGAAATATATCGAACCTTTGATTACAAAGGCCAAGGATGATACTACCCACAATAGAAGGATAACTTTTAGTTACCTTAGAAATAAAGAAGCTATTAAACTTCTTTTTGGAGAAGTAATAGAAAAAGTAGGAAGCCGTCCAGGTGGATATACAAGAATTATTAAAACTGGTTTTAGATTAGGTGATAACGCTGAAATGTGTATCATTGAATTGGTTGACTTCAATGAATTGATGTTGAAAGAAGAAAAACCAGTTAAAAAGGCAAGTAGAAGAAGTAGAAGAGGTTCTGGAAAGGCTTCTAGTGAAGAAAGTGCTACTTCTGCTGAAGTTGTTGAAGAAAATAATGAAAGTGCTGAAACAGAAAAAGCACCTGAAGCTTCTTCCGATGACAAGGCTGAAAATAAGGATGAAGATAAAAAAGCAGAATAATCGATGCTATATCTTCTTTAAAATTAATAGGGATTGGGCTTTTTGTTCAGTCCCTTTTTTTATATCCTTTTCGCAGAAAGCTTTTTACAAATTAGAAAATTCTTAAATTTGCATAGCAAAATTTGATATGAAAAAGAAAAAAGCAATACTTCTTTTAGCTGATGGCACAGTATTTACCGGAAACCTTGTTGGAAGCCATGGTACCAACGGAGGCGAAATCTGTTTTAATACAGGGATGACAGGCTATCAGGAGATTTATACCGACCCCTCCTATACAGGGCAAATTATCGTAAATACTACGCCTCATATAGGTAATTATGGGGTAGTAGATGAAGAACAAGAATCAGATTTCCCCTTGATTGCAGGCATTGTTGTAAATGATTTTTCTGATGTTTACAGTAGACTTGATGCAAAGTCTTCCCTGCAAGAATACCTTGAAGGGCATAACATCACCGGGATTTCCGATATTGATACGCGTAAATTGGTTAGACATATTAGGTCTAGTGGTGCAATGAATGCCATTATTAGCTCTGAATTTGAAGACATCGAAAGTCTTAAAATTGAGTTGGAAAAAGTTCCTGACATGAATGGACTTGAATTGTCCTCTACCGTGTCTACCAAAAGCCCCTATTTCATAGGGAATCCTGATGCGTCAATTAAAGTGGCTTGTGTGGATTATGGTATCAAAAGGAATATATTGAAATGCCTTACAGAGAGAGGTGTTTATTGCCAAGTTTTCCCAGCTAAGACCAGTCTTCAAGAAATGGAAAAGTGGAATCCCGATGCTTATTTCCTTTCCAACGGACCTGGTGATCCGGCGGTGATGAACTACGCAGTGGAAACAACTAAGGAGATTCTCGACTTAGGTAAACCTCTTTTTGGTATTTGTTTGGGACATCAAATTTTAGCAAGAGCTTGCGGAGTTGGTACCTATAAAATGCACCATGGACATAGGGGACTAAACCATCCGATTAAAAATATATTAACGGGTAGAAGTGAGATAACCTCTCAAAACCACGGTTTCGTTGTCAATAAGGAGGATATTGATAAAAATAGTGAGCTAGAAATCACCCATTATCACTTAAACGATGGGACTGTTGCCGGTATCAAACTTACCAATAAACCAGCGTTTTCTGTTCAGTATCACCCTGAAAGTTCTCCAGGTCCTCACGATTCCAGGTATTTATTCGACCAATTTATTTCACAAATTCAGAAATAGTTCATTTAACTTAATATTGATATGACATTAATTCAATCGATTCACGCAAGACAAATATTAGATTCCCGTGGTAACCCTACGGTAGAAGTTGATGTTTTCACAGAAAACGGAGCCTTCGGAAGAGCTGCAGTTCCTAGTGGAGCATCCACAGGTGTTCACGAAGCTGTTGAACTTAGAGATGATGACAAAAATGTGTACATGGGAAAAGGAGTTTTAAAAGCCGTTTCTAATGTTAATGATGTGATCGCGCCTGAACTTATCGGTTTTGATATTTTTGAACAAAACCAGATAGATGAGATAATGATAAGCCTTGATGGCACCAATAATAAATCTAAACTTGGAGCAAATGCTATTCTGGGTGTTTCTTTGGCAGTCGCTAAAGCAGCAGCAATGGAATCAGGACAGCCTCTTTATAGATACATTGGTGGAGTAAATGCCAATACGCTTCCTGTTCCAATGATGAACATCTTGAACGGTGGTTCTCATGCTGATAATGCTATTGACTTTCAGGAATTTATGGTGATGCCAGCTGGTGCTGCTTCTTTCTCAGAATCACTTAGAATGGGTACTCAAATCTTCCACAACCTTAAATCTGTTCTTAAAGCCAAAGGCTTGAGCACTAACGTTGGGGATGAAGGTGGGTTTGCTCCTAATTTACGATCCAATGTAGAAGCGGTGGAAATCGTTTTACAAGCTATCGAAAAAGCTGGTTTTAGACCTGGTGAAGATGTTTTTATCGCTATGGATGCTGCTTCTTCTGAGTTCTATGACGAAGAAAAAGGTTTGTACGTTTTCAAAAAATCCACTGGAGATGAGTTGACCTCTTCTCAAATGGCTGATTACTGGAAAGACTGGGTAAGCAAATACCCTATCAAATCCATTGAAGATGGTATGCAAGAAGATGATTGGGATGGTTGGAAACTAATGACTGAATATGTTGGAGACAAAATTCAGATCGTTGGTGATGACTTGTTCGTAACCAATGTTGAAAGATTGCAAAAAGGAATAGATGAGCAAATTGCCAATGCATTATTGGTTAAAGTAAACCAAATTGGTTCTTTGACAGAAACAATTAATGCTGTTGACCTTTGTCATAGAAACAAATACAAATCTGTGATGTCTCACCGTTCTGGTGAAACTGAAGATTCTACAATTGCAGATCTTGCAGTAGCATTGAATACTGGTCAAATTAAAACCGGTTCTGCTTCTAGGTCTGATAGAATGGCCAAGTACAATCAATTGTTAAGAATTGAGGAACAACTTGGAGAATCTGCCTATTTCCCAGGATTGAAATTCTAATAATAGGTTCTTTTATTGAGTCAAAAGGATTCCAATACTTAATGGAGCCAATAACTAGCCTTTTCAGGATATTCCTGGAAAGGCTTTTGTCTTTTTAATCTTTTAGGATATTTCATCATAGTAGTGTTAGGTTTTAATTTATATAAGGGCTTAATTTCATGTAATTTCCCATTCTACTGAATTAATGGGACAGGCAAAAATCAGCTGTTTATTTATTAAGGTAACCCTTCCTACCTCCAGGAAGCTGATATTTAGTTAATTCTTTTGACCAGTTCCTTTTTCTAAAACATAACCCTACGGGACCTTTTAGCGTTATTTCAAGACACCGGAAGAAGGGATTGTTTTTCTTTTAATATATTTGTAGAAACACTGGAGCAGATTATGGCTAAATATTTAAAGTACACCAAAAACTTCTACTTCGTTTTCACCGTTTTATTCATTGTGTGGATGATTTTTATTGATAGCAATGATATTATTAGTCATTTCAAACTTCGTTCAAAATTAAATGAACTTGAAAGGCAAAAAGAATTTTATCAAGAAAGGAAGGAAAAGATTAAGGTTGAGCGAGAGGAATTGTTAAGTAATTTTGAATTGCTTGAGAAATTCGCCCGAGAGCGGTATTTAATGAAAAGAAAAACGGAAGATCTTTATGTTATTATTGAAGAATAAATCGGTAGGGCTGACATTATTATTTGTCGTTTTCATCTGTTTCCTAAGCAATGAAGTACAAGCGCAAAGATTTATTGATGAAGAAGACAATCCTCCATTAAAAGATCGCTTGTATTATGGAGGTAATTTTAGCTTGCAACTTGGTAATATCACTTATATAGATGCATCCCCACTAGTAGGGGCAATGATTACAGAGAAATACTCCGCTGGAGTGGGAGCTACCTACCAATATTATAACAACAAATATTATGTTGATGGGGCTTCTCATGTGTATGGAGCAAGGGTATTCAATAGATACAATGTGTTTAGGCAAATTTTTCTCCATGCTGAATACGAGGCTCTGAACCTAGAACTTCCTTATACTCTTCCTAATAATGACATCATCTTCACTAGGGAATGGGTGCCAAGCTTATTTGCAGGTGCAGGTTACTTTGTGCCCTTTGGAGATAGGGGTGGGATGAACTTTATGGCCTTATATAATTTCAGTTATGACAACAAAAGGACAAATTATAATGAACCATATGTTTTCCGTGTCGGTTTTGTATTCTAAAGTAATAGATTGAGTATGGAAGTTTTCTTAAACCGATTACAAAAAGCCCATAATTTATGTCCAGGATGCCCTTCACCGAAAGTCATCAATCGTTTTTTCGTTGATCTTTTGGGAATTTTATTTCCCGAACATTCAAGCGAGGCATTGAAAGATAAGGGAAGTTTGGAATTGAAATTTTCTGAATTAAAGTTACAGCTTCAAAAAATTCTCACAATGAATGTAGCACTTCATAATGGGAATGGAGAAGATTTAGCGAACCAATTTTTTGAAAAACTGGAAGAAGAGGTGTACAACAAGCTTCATGAAGATCTTGATGCCATGTACAAAGGTGATCCAGCAGCCAAATCAAAAACTGAAGTTATTCGTTGTTATCCCGGGTTTTATGCTATTTCAGCATATCGTGTAGCTCATTTATTACATCGATTAGGTATCTCATTGATCCCAAGAATGATTACGGAATATGCACACAGTAAAACAGGTGTAGATATTCATCCCGGAGCCATGATTGGTAGGTTCTTTTGCATTGATCATGCCACAGGGATTGTGATAGGGGAAACCACTTTGGTAGGAGATAGAGTGAAGATATACCAAGGCGTCACCTTAGGTGCTTTGAGTGTCAATAAGGAAGATGCCGATAAAAAGAGGCATCCTACAATAGAGGATGATGTAGTTCTCTATGCAGGGGCTACCATTTTGGGGGGAGATACAGTTATAGGCAAAGGAAGTGTGGTAGGTGGAAATGTCTGGTTGACCAAAAGTATTCCTGCTAAAAGCAAAATTTATTACCAAACTAAAATGTTGGATGGAGCTTCCAATCTAACAGATTTTTACGTGCTAAAAAGCGAAGCCTGATAATTACAATTATGAAGTTATTTGAACTTATAGGTAATACCCCTTTAATTAAACTTGAAAATATCCCTGTAAATCCCAATGTGGAAATCTATTGTAAGCTGGAAGGTCAAAACCCTGGTGGGTCTGTAAAGGATCGAGCTGCTTATCATATGATTCAATCCGCTTTAGATAGAGGGGATTTCAAAAGAGGAGCGAAATTAGTAGAAGCCACCTCCGGCAACACTGGGATTGCTTTGGCTATGGTAGCGAATCTATTGGGTGTTGAGATGACCTTGATAATGCCCGACAATGCTACTAGAGAGCGGGTCTTGTCTATGGAGGCTTACGGAGCAAAGGTGATCCTCACGCCCGCAGAAAAGTCCATAGAATACGCCAGGACTTTGGCTGAAGAAATGGTAGAAAGCCAAGGCTATTTTATGCTCAATCAATTTTCAAATCCAGACAATTACTGGGCTCATTATCGCTCTACAGGTCCAGAGATATTTGAGGATACACATGGTAGGGTAAGTCATTTCGTTTCCGCTATGGGGACAACTGGCACCATTATGGGCGTGTCCCGCTACCTCAAGGAGCAAAACCAAGACATTCAAATCGTAGGAACTCAGCCAACTGACGGATCAAGTATACCAGGAATTAGAAGGTGGTCACCTGAGTTTCTTCCGAAAATATTTGATAGGGAAAGAGTCGATCAGGTAATTGATGTAAGCCAAGAACAGGCTACCAATATGACCAGAAGGATGGCTAAAGAAGAGGGGATATTGGCTGGCATGAGTAGTGGTGGTGCTTTGCATGCTGCAGTAGAGCTTTCTAATTCTTTAGAAAGTGGAGTAATTGTATGTATTACCTGTGATAGGGGAGACCGGTACCTCAGTTCCGATTTGTTCGGTTAAGAAAATGCTAGGCTACTTTTAGGATTAGCATCGAATGTTATTGACCAATACCATACTGTTTTAAGGTATTGGTTTTTTTTGATAGCGGCTTAATCCAACCTGTACGCACAAATGTGCTAGTTTTTGGCTTACCTTTTATTCATAAAATTAAGCTCAATAGCACATACCAATAAATTCTTTCTATACTGAAGTAAAATCATTTGATGAAAAGTTAATTTCGGCTTATCTTTTACCCATGGAAGATTTTCTTAAGATAAAGAAGGCTTGTGAACAAAATACAGCCTTAAGTGTAGCCATTTTGGACAGGTTTCTCTTGTCCTATGCTGCCGAAAAAGATAAATTAGGTAAGGAGGCAGATCAAAGGTTAAATGTTTATAAACACATAACTGAGAAATTTGGCCGACAATGGTTTGATATGCTCAAATCCCAATACATTATCCATAGGTTAATGAAAAAAGGTGGGCTAATAACCAAATACCTGAAGCACGCAGCCATTAACAACCTTGAAGAAAACAAGCGGGATTGGATGGCTTTCCAGTCAGAAAACCCATGGAGATTTAGCTTTTCAGAAGTAAAGAGCCAGCCTGAAAAAGATTTTTATCAAATGGAAGATGTTTTTTCGGGTGATAATTACCTATTGTATTCTCCATCCATAAAAGATATTGTAAGCAGGGATGGGGAGAAGGAACTTTGGTTTAATCTTATTGGATATAATGGGACTTGTTGGCAAACCTATGGACCTTTGTCAGGTTATGCGAGTTTTAGCCCTGACGATATTTTCTTTTTTGCTACCGAACTCAATAGTTCGATCGAAGATGAAGCTGGATTGATGGCGGATATTGACAAAAATCCGGTGCCGTACATGATGCTGTTCGCTGGGTCTACACAGCCTTCGGTTGTGCATGAAGGGGAGCGCTTGGTAATGGTGATTTCTGAGCAAGATGGGACCATTGCCAAAGTTCAGGAAATGGAGAGAGATTTTAACGTAAGCTATACAGGAGGTGTTTATAGGCTTGGCTTAAAAGATTGGGAAGTTTCACCGCATTTCTCAGTAGCCTACTACAATGAAAAAAGTCAAACCGTACAAGCCACAGCATTAACAGAGAAAGGTTTTGAGTCCTTAATAGCTGCCTTGGATAAATATGATGTTAAAATAGAAAAAAATGCAGATATTTATTTAGGTCCTTCCATGCACAACACTGCTGCAGAAATATTAAAGCGGGAGATTGAACTTATGCCTCTTGAACTGCTATTTGAACAAGAGAATGAGGAGGAAATGGATGAGCAACTGCAGAAACTAAACGAGTTGGCTGGACTGGCAATAGCCGATGTGACAGCTGAGAAAGAACCAGACCTAGAGGCATTGGCAGCTCAAGTTGGTATTGATCTTGAGAGTAACCGGCATGTCATTGAGAAAATAATTACTGATTTGAAAGATAAAGTAAGTAGATAAGAGATTTTTTTAATTTCGCTAATCATTGGAAAGGTCTGAGACATACTTTATTGTTTCAGGCCTTTTTTACCTAGGAATAAGAAGGTAGATTTTGATCTATTTCTTGTTTGCAATTGAACCATTTTGTTCCAGCACTTTATACCAGAAGAGAGCCAGCTCAATTCCTATCTTAACCTATTCGTTAAGGTGCATCAGGTCCAATAATGGCATACTTATGGCTGATTTTAAAGCGATTTCAGCACGTAATAGAATGTCTATTGCTTATTTCGGGTTAAAGGGTTGGGTTATAGGTTAAGATGCCCTAGCTTTTTAGAATGATAATCTTCAATGGTAGAGGTACAGGTATTTTACTTTCAGAAAAGACAGTTTCCACTAATAATTTGGTGGACAATTTGAGTTTTTGGCTGAAAAAGAATAATTTTTAGTCAGTCAATTCTTATATTACAGTTTAAACCTAAATTACCATTCGATGAATAATAGAAGAGAATTTTTAATAAAATCCGTATTGGGTACTGCAGGCCTTGCTTTGGGCACAACTTCACTTGTAAATGGAGCGCCAGCAATTATCAAAAGCTATAATAAGCCGAATTCGAAAATAAACGGCGTTCAAATAGGGTGTATAACCTATTCCTTCAGATCTCTGGCAGATCAAAGTGCAGAGGCTACGCTTAAATATGTTACCGAGAGTGGAATTAGCGCTATAGAACTTATGGGAGGACCGGCTGAATCCTTTGCGGGTATCCCTGAATCTAGTATGAACAGAGGTAGGTATAACGAATTGGGTCGCAAGAAAAGAAATGGGGGGAAACTAAGTTCCGATGAAGAAAAAGAATTAGGTGAACTGCAAAAAGAAGCAAGCGCCTATGCTGCCACAGTTGCAAACTGGAGGGCAAAAACTGATTTCAAAAAATTCGAGAAGTTTAGAAAAATGTACAAGGATGCGGGTGTAAGTATCTATGCTTTCAAACCCAGTACCTTTGGAAGGGATAATACTGATGCTGAGATCGCTTATGGTATGAAGGCGGCAAGAGCCTTGGGTGCTTCTCATGTTACCTTAGAGCATCCCGCAGATGATGCTCGTACCTTAAAATTGGGTAAGATGGGGGAAAAGAACAAAATGTCAGTGGGGTACCACGGTCACACACAGCAAACCTTTGACTTCTGGGACACAGCTTTGGCCCAAAGTCCAAGAAATGCAATGAATTTAGATGCTGGGCATTATATTGCTGCTGGTTTTACTGATATTATAAGCCTTATTGAAAAGCAACACAAGCGTATTTTGAGTATGCATACCAAAGATCGACAAACACTTGCCAATGGTCAAAATAACCTTCCTTGGGGAGAAGGGGATACACCGATTGTCGAATTGTTAAGTGAAATCCAAAGTAAAAAATACAAGTTCCCAGCTACTATTGAACTTGAATATAAAATACCTGAAGGATCTGACGCCGTCAAAGAGGTTCAGAAATGCCTTGAATATTGCCGAAGGTCACTGGCCTAATTTAAGATAAGAAAGGTCTCTTGTTTAAAATAAGTTGTGAAAGGCTTTATGGTGAACCCTCCTTTTTGGAGTACTTGTAGTGAAACTTATAGATTCAGTGGAGAAGTAGATTTTCTCCACTGAATCAAAATAGCTTTAAAATTTAAATTTTGTCAATCATGAAATTAGGTGCATTCTCCGTTAGTCTTGCTGTTAAGAACTTAAAAGCATCCAAAGAATTTTATGAAAAGTTAGGTTTTTCAAAATTTGGAGGGGCTGAGGAAAATCATTACCTCATCATGAAAAATGAGGATACCCTTATCGGGCTATTTGAAGGCATGTTTGAAGGGAATATCTTGACATTTAATCCGGGATGGGATGCTGATGCAAATGTGCTGGAGGATTATCAAGATGTTAGAGAAATTCAAAATGAGCTTAAGAAACAAGGCTTGACTCTTGATAAGGAAGTTAAAGAAAATAGTAAAGGTCCTGAAAGCATAATGGTCAAAGATCCCGATGGAAATGTAATATTAATTGACCAACATGCGCCATGATTTAATAGTAATGAGGCCATTAGATCAATTGGCTTTTTGAGATTGTTCCCCTTCTTTTAGTTTTTTTACCATTATAGTTATCAAGGCTTCTAACCTGTCCGAAAGTGTGCTTGGGGAAATGATAGTGACGATGTCAGCCAAGGATATTATCCATCTAGCAAAGAATTCTATAGAACCGACCATAAATGTAAGTTGTACTTTTTGCTCTATATTTTCCTGCATTACAAAACCTTGATTGTATTTGTGGCTATCAATAAACTTCACATGGGATGCTTCCATCTGTATGACTATTTTCGTTAACTGATGTCCCTCCTCCATTTTTTTAAGGTACGATTTTAATGAAGGGTGATTTGTAGTAAAAATTTTTTCTGTTACCTGCAGATCACGAATTCGGTCGATTCTGAAAGTTCTATAATCTTCCCTGAGTTTGCAATAAGCGATTAAATACCAGTTCTCTTTGGAAAAATACATGCCTACAGGTTCTACTGCTCTGCTTGTAATTTCTTCTTTTAAAAAAGAGGTATAGTTAAATTGAAGAACTCGGAAATCAGATAAGCTTGTCAAAATACCTTGAATGGCCAGTCCTTTATTGTCAGGAGTATTCATGTCTCTATTATAGTAAACCACTTGTTCATCGAGGTGGTTTAAGGCCGTTTTCTGCCGGTCTTTTAATACGGATTTGATTTTGATTAGGGCAGACTGAAAGCGTAAGCTAATCTCTCTGTCCGTAAATTTTTCTATGACTTTTTCTGCAAGCAATAATGAATATGCTTCTTTTTCATCAAACATTACCGGCGGTAGCCTGTACCCTTCTACTAGGGAATACCCCTTTCCTGTTTCGCCTGTCAAAGGAACGCCAGCTTCTTCAAGGGCTCTGATGTCTCGGTATACCGTCCTAAGACTTATTTCAAACCTGTTAGCAATTTCTTCAGCAGTAATGTGTCTTTTACTCTGTAATTGAGTGAGAATAGCGGTTAGTCGGTTTAGTCTGTTCATGGGAGATTGCGGTCAATTAAAACTAGTTAAATTTTAATTGAATTAAAAAAAAATAACTCTGCTGAAATTTTTTAAAAACCTACTGACATAGGGCTGTCACAAAGGGTAGATAAGTTTGTCTTATAATCTATTGTTCACATAAAACATACTGTATCATGCAAACCAAAGAACTTCAAATGATCATTTCACAAGAGCAATTATTAAAACATTGGCAGGGGCATCGTGGCTTAACGCGTCGTGTAATTGAGGCATTTCCTGAAAAGCAACTTTTTCATTTTACTTTAGGCGAGATGCGCCCTTTTGGGGAGATGGTTCAGGAATTACTGGGAATAGCTGGCCCGGGAATAAAAGGCCTAGTTACAAGGGAATGGCAGCCACTTGTGGAAGACCATTCTGTAGAAGAAAGCAAAGAAAGATTATTGGAGCTCTGGGATCAGGCTACTTTAGAGATTGACGAATGGTTTCCGAAATTATCAACGGAGGATTTTCAGGATACCGTGAAAGCTTTTGGGCAATATGAAAATAAAGTTTATTGTTCATTGATGTACTTTATCGATAATGAAATACACCATAGAGGGCAAGGGTATGTATATCTGCGAGCTTTGGGTTTGGTACCGCCGAATTTCTGGGAACATTAAAAAAAAAATTATCAAGCATAAAGCAGACAAGGACGGTCTTTTTTAGATTGAAAAATGAAATCATAAAAAAGCCCGAAGCAATTAATGTTTCGGGCTTTTAATAATTTAAGCGTTTATCCAGTTAGCAACATCTTCTTTGCTTGGATTAGGAGCGTCAAGTTTTAACTTTTTCTTTTTTCCACAAATATCATTGAAGAGTTTGTTGGGGTTGAGCCCTTTCAGTTGTTCAATGGTGTAGATATTCAGCTCCCTGATGGCGGGAACAAGACCTGGATGAATCCCTAAGCCTATAAATTCCTCATCTGTGGCAACTTTTATTTTTTTCTCTGGTTTCATTTGCGGGAAGAACAATACTTCCTGAATGGTACTTTGATTGGTAAGCATCATGCAGAGTCGGTCTATTCCTATTCCTAAACCAGATGTTGGAGGCATGCCATATTCAAGTGCCCTTAGGAAATCTTCGTCCATAGCCATGGCTTCGTCATCTCCTCTTTGAGCTAGCTTAAGTTGGTCTTCAAACCTTTCCCTTTGGTCAATTGGGTCATTTAACTCGGTATAGGCATTGGCGATCTCTTTACCATTGACAAATAACTCGAATCTTTCCACTAAACCTGGCTTGCTCCTATGTTTTTTAGCAAGAGGTGTCATTTCTATGGGGTAGTCAGTAATATAGGTAGGCTGAATCAGGTGTTCTTCTACCTTTTCACCAAAGATCTCATCGATCAGTTTACCTTTACCCATACTGTCATCTACCTCTAAACCCATGTCCTTGCAGACCTCTCTTAAGGCTTTTTCATCCATTTGGCTGACATCTATGCCAGTGTATTCCTGAATGGATTCAAACATGGACAATCGTTTATAAGGGCCTTCAAACTCAATTACCTTATCACCAACTTTTGCTTGGGTAGTACCTAGTACCCGGGTAGCAATTTGTGAGATAAGCTTCTCAACCATTTCCATCATCCATATATAGTCCTTGTAGGCCACATAGATTTCCATGGAGGTGAATTCAGGATTGTGCGTCCTGTCCATGCCTTCATTTCGGAACATTTTTCCTATTTCATAAACGCCTTCAAATCCACCAACGATCAATCGCTTTAAATAAAGCTCATTGGCTATTCTTAGAAACAAGGGGGTATCCAATGCGTTATGATGTGTTTCAAATGGTTTTGCTGCAGCCCCACCATGTACCTGTTGTAATATTGGTGTCTCCACTTCCATCCAGCCATGGTCATCAAAATAATTACGCATGGTTGAAATAATTTTAGACCTGGTAACAAAAGTCTCCTTTACCTCAGGGTTAACTATTAGGTCCACATATCGTTGTCTGTACCTAAGTTCTGGGTCAGTAAATCCGTCAAAGACATTGCCATCATCATCCCGTTTTACTATAGGTAGCGGTTTTACTGATTTAGACAATAAAGTGAATTCTTGAACATGTAAGGAAATTTCTCCCGTTTGAGTGGTGAAGATGAATCCTTTAAGCCCAATGAAATCACCAATCCCCAAAAGTTTTTTAAATACAGTATTGTAAAGGGTTTTGTCCTCGTCTGGGCAAAGATCATCTCTTCTTACATAGATCTGAAGCCTGCCGGTACTGTCTTGTATTTCTGCAAAACTAGCCGAGCCCATAATTCTTCGGGTCATTAACCTTCCGGCAATACTGATGGCTTTATAATCGTTTTTACGATTTGCGTAATTTTGATGAATATCTGCCGCGTTGGCATTGATTGGGTAAGAAAGGGCGGGGTAAGGATCAACTCCCAGATTAATTAATGCCTCCCGGTCTTTTCGTCTCTCTATCTCCTGTTCGTTCAGTAATTGCATGGGTAAATATCAGTTATGCTATTTTTGATAGTTTTTAGCGCTATTCTATTTGATTAATTTAAAGAATTCCCTTCAAAATCAGCCTGTTTTCAATAAATGGCAGGCCAATCTATATCCTTTTGTCAATAATACTCGGTAAGAAAACCTCCCGAATAATAAGCTTTATAATGGGTTGTTTGAATTGGAATGGAAGTTTTATCGAATCAACATACCTTTTAAATAAAAGGGTAACCTCTTCCCACAAGCAACTTCTCCAGTCTTTACAATTCACCTATTTTGAGATGAAGAAATACAATTCCCAGAATATCAAAAGAAAAATCAGGTTTTATTCTCATTTTCAGAGCGCAAAGATACCAAAAAAACAACTAATGACAGGATTTGAGCTGCGATTTTATCACCTAACTATTGATTTCAGCACCTTTGATTTTAATAGGGAATACCTAAATTTAGAGATGATTGAAGTTAAAATGGCTGATGACATTGCCTCATTAAGGCTGTTAGGGTATTAAATAATAGCTGTTTACTATTTAGATTTAAGTCAGTAATAAATCCATAAGCATGCATAAATTATTAAATAGCACTAAGTATTCATGTAGTTTAATTTGTAAGCTCTGCCTTTTATTTCTGACATTTCAGGGTCATGATACTATTGCACAAAGAGAGAAAGTTATATTGGATACCGATATGGGGTCAGATTGCGATGATGTTGGAGCAATGGCTTTACTGCATCATTATGCAGACCAGGGTAAGGTCGAAATTCTTGGTGTAATCTACAGTTCTGGCAAAGTCCCTTATGGTGCAGGTATAGTTGATGCCATAAATGTATATTATGGTAGACCTGATATACCAGTAGGAGCAAGTCATGACCTTAGCTTTGGAGATCCAAGGGATAAAATGCAGGCAGAGAAGCTGGCTAAAGATACGGCAGCCTATAAAAATAAGATCATACACAATAAAGATGCAACAGAACAAACCTCACTAAGTCGGAAACTTTTGGTGGATGCACCAGATAATTCTGTTACATATATTACTATTGGTCATACCAAAGGTTTGTATGAGCTCTTAAACTCCAAGGCCGATAAGCACTCACCGATGAGTGGCATAGAATTGATCACAAAGAAAGTGAAAAGATGGGTGGCACTAGGCGCCCTCGGTGCATCCAATACAGAAGGGAAGATGGTGCAGGATTGGAATTTTTTTAAAAATAATACCGCTGCTTACACAGATTACCTGATAGACCATTTTCCGAAACCGACCTATTTTGTTGATTCAGGAGCGGATGTATATACGGGGAAATCCCTAGAAAGCTCAAGGGCTGGAAATATCCTTAGGGCAGCCTATAGGGACTGGCTTTGGAATGTAGAAGGAAAAATGATTAGAGATGAAAGGCCCAGTTGGGATCTTGCTACTGTTTATTATGCGGTAATAGGACAAGGGGATTTTCTTGAAGAATTGAGTCCAGGTGCATTGACTTTTGATCTTAAAAAAGGTAGTAAGTGGGTTTCAGACAAAGTAAACCCCTTACACCACTTTATTGTGCAAAGGGAGAATGTTGCAAAGGACTTTGCCAACTACCTGAATCTTGCCATTGGTACAAAACCTCAAAACACATTTATAGATGAGTAGGTCAAAAATAGTATTATTGGGGTGCTTGTTTTGGTTTAGCTCTCAGTTGCTTTATGGGCAAGCGAACAATAAGGTTGATGTTTTATCAAAAGATCAATTGGAATTTTTGGAACAATTAACCGTAGCTGTTCTTGAAGAGTCTAGTATTCATCCGGGCCAGTTTATTTCTGAAGTGTTTGGGGCAAATAACAGCGGTGGATTATTAATTAGGCCAGGAGGAAGAAATGCTTATCCTTCTTTTTGGATTAGAGATTATGCGATGGCCCTAGAAACTGACTTGGTTTCTCTAGAGGCGCAAAAGCACATGTTGTTGCTTACAGCCAAAAGCCAGGCAAACCAAAGCTGGATCACTTCTGGAGGGAGTATGGTTCCAGTAGGATCGATAGCTGACCATATTAGAATTGATGATGGTCTTCCTATTTATTTCCCTGGCACTTACAGTTATGCTGATCAAGGCACAGAGAGATGGGGAAGTCTCCCTCCATATGGGGATCAGTTTATGTTTGTACATATGGCCCATTATTATGTCAAAACTTTGGGGGAAATTGGGATTCTATCAGAAGAGATCAATGGAATGAAATTAATAGATAGGCTAACTTTGGCTTTTCATGTTCCACCATCAGGATTGGATAATCATTTGGTTTATGCTTCCGATCGATTTAGAGGAGTAGATTTTGGTTTTAGAGATGCGATTGAACTTACAGGCGAATTACTTTATCCTTCTTTATTAAAGTTTAGGTCTGCAATGCAGCTTTCTGAACTTTTTGAATTACTGGATCGCCCAGAGCAGTCAGAAAAATACAAGGAAATAGCCATTGCCATTAAGAAGAACATACCTTCTGTTTTCAAAGATGAAAGCGGCTTTTTAAAAGCATCTACTATATTAAGTGCTCAACCCGACGTGTGGGGAACTTCCCTTGCCATTTATTTGGGAGTCTTGGAGGGAGAGGATTTAAGTTCTGCCAGCAAGGTATTGTCGAATGCTTATAAAAAGGGTACCATTTCTTATCGAGGAAATGTCAGGCATGTGCCCACAGACCATGATTTTGATGAGAATAAGGTTTGGGAAAAATCTTTGGCAGCCAAAAACACCTATCAGAACGGCGCTTATTGGGGAACCCCTACTGCTTGGGTAGCCTTTGCTATTCAATATAGCAGTCCGGAGCTTGCCAGGCAATTGGCCAATGAGTACATCGAGGAGCTAAAAGAAAATGATTTCCGCAAAGGAGCTGATTTTGGTGCGCCATATGAGTGTTTTGATAAGCAGGGAGGTACCCAAAACCCAGTTTACCTTACTTCTGTAGCTGAGCCTCTTGCTGCGTTTAGGAAAATGATATCGGGAAAGAAATAAGAGGTTTTCGTTGGGTGGATAATTCCATTTTCGTTATTTAAAGTCTCTATTTACCTCTTTTTGAGTATAAATTCATAAAGCTAAAGCCCATTTCGGGTTTAATAATTCAGTATTTCGGAATAGGTAGAAGACTAGCAGAATATTTAATTCTGTACTTAAGGTTAAAAATATCAATAACTATTTGATTTTTAAAGGGGGATAGGTTACATTTGACGCATGAAAAATCACGCAGCTACCTATTTTAGCTTCTTTTACTTTTACTTTCGTCCCTTAAGTCGAATCGGAGCTGCGTATTGTCTTGACAAAAAATAACAAAAGATAAAAAACATAGAAGCCCGATTCGAAAGAATCGGGCTTTTTTATTTTAATATTTAACCGAGAATAAAGAGATGGAAAATCACTTACAAACAAAAGACTGGGGTTTAGGTCTAAAAAATGAGCACCTGATTATAGCAGGACCATGTAGCGCAGAAACCCCTGAGCAAATCGAAAAGGTTTGCCAGGATATGATCACCGCCAATGTTATACCTGATGTATTCAGGGCAGGAATCTGGAAACCGAGAACTAGACCAGGAAGCTTTGAGGGTATTGGAGAAGATGGCTTGAAGTGGATGGAAATCGTAAGAGAGAAGCTTCATATTCCTATTACCACAGAAGTAGGAAATGCATCTCACGTAGAGTCTGCCTTAAAACATGGTGTTGATATTCTATGGATTGGTGCTAGAACTACCGTGAATCCATTTGCTGTCCAGGAAATTGCTGACGCACTTAAGGGGGTTGATATCCCTGTTATGGTTAAAAACCCAATGAATCCTGATTTGGAACTTTGGAGAGGTGCTTTAGAAAGACTTCAAGCTGTAGGCGTAAACAAACTTGCTGCCATCCATAGGGGATTCAGTGATGCTTATGACAAGAAATTCCGTAACAAACCCAATTGGTCAATGCCAATTCATTTGAAAAGGTTGTGGAAAGGAATGCAGGTAATCAACGATCCTAGTCATATTGTAGGTAATAGAAAAGGTATTCTTGAAACTGCTCAGCGTGCGATTAATTTCGGGCTTGACGGATTGATGATAGAAACACACCACGATCCTGACAATGCATGGAGTGATGCGAAACAGCAAGTAACTCCTCAGCAATTGAGAGAAATATTGGATCAAATTGATTTCAAACACCCTATCCAAGTTGAACATCCTTCAGAAAAATTGCAGGATCTTAGAAATGCTGTAGATCATTTGGACGATCAATTGTTAGACCTTTTGGCAGAAAGATTTTCTATTATAGATCAAATTGGTGAGCACAAAAGAGACAATAATCTTACTGTATTTCAGGCAGACCGTTGGAAGCAAGTGATGGAATCTAGAACCATTAGTGGAATGGAGAAAAACCTTAGTGAAAAATTCATGAAGGAATTACTTTATTGCATTCATGAAGAGTCAGTAAAGCGTCAGGAAAAGAAATTGAGAGATAACGTTTCTGCAAAGAAATCAGTTTGATTGTTAAGCCCGTTTTTATCTTAAATAAATGTTGATTGGTTTATTTTGATTGTATTCTTAGCCTAATATTAGAAAAAGGTTTAAGGTATAGTCTGCCCAAAACAGGATTGTTTTTCCTGAATTGGATACAAGAACCTGATCTTCAAAGAGTGGAAATTATAAGTAGAAATATCCTTTTACTATCCATTCCTTTTAAGAGATAAAAACGGGTTTAATTTTTACCTTTACAAAAAAACAGATTTTGGAAACAATAATATTTTCATCCCGAATAGCACAGGATTTGGTTCGGTTTCTCGATTCAAAGAAATACTCCAAACTTGGGGTCATCATGGATAGTCATACCATCAAACACTGTTACCCTTTAATCTCTAATCATCTTCCAGAGCATACCAGTTTTACTTTTGAAGCAGGTGAGGTGCATAAAACACTTGATACCTGTGTGAACATCTGGGAATGGATGACTGAGAATGGTTTTGACCGTAAAACACTTATCCTAAATATTGGTGGAGGGGTTACAGGGGATATGGGAGGTTTTTGTGCAAGTACTTATAAGCGAGGTATTCGCTTTATAAATTTGCCAACAACCTTGCTTTCTCAGGTGGACGCAAGTGTAGGTGGAAAGCTAGGGATTGACTTTAAGGGATTCAAAAATCATATTGGAGTATTTAACCCACCAGAAGGAGTTCTGATTAGTGATGAATTCCTAGGAACCTTGCCTGAACCTGAATTGCGTTCTGGCTATGCCGAAGTGATCAAACATGGCTTGATAAGGAATGAAAATTACTTTAACAGCCTTAAAACAGAGAATTGGCAAACCCAAGCCTGGAAAGACATTATCTCTGTATCTGTTGGGATCAAAAGGGAAGTGGTAGACAAAGACCCAAAGGAAGATGGCCTTAGGAAAATCCTGAATTTTGGACATACTATAGGTCATGCTGTCGAATCACATTATCTGGATACACCATCTCATCTTCTTCATGGAGAGGCCATAGCCGTAGGCATGATAGCTGAAGCTTATCTTTCGCATAAATTTTTAAGATTGCCAAATGAGCAGCTTGAAATCATTCAACAAAAATTATTGGCAGTATTTGGGAAGGTCCATATTGATAAAAAGGATTTCGATACAATCATTGACCTGTGTTTTCAGGACAAGAAAAACGAAGGGAACGTGCTTAATTTTTCCTTATTAAGGAGAATTGGAGATTGTGATTTCAATATAGTTGTTGGTAAAGAAGCCATTGCGGAAGCTATGGATTACTACAATCAACTGGAAGGTTAAAAGCCATAAAAAATCCCTTTGTTGTTATAAGCCTTCAAATTTTAAGTTTAAAAAATTCCATGAATACAATAGTACTGCCAAAAAAAAGTTCGTTTGGTCAAGTTCAAATTCCACTACCTTCATCCAAAAGTGAAAGCAATAGGGTTTTGATCATCGATGCCCTTACCGAGGGGAAAAATAAACTTTCTAATCTGGCTGAGGCTAGAGATACACAAACCATGATTCGGTTACTCAAGGAAGATCCGGCTACTTATGATGTGTTGGATGCAGGTACGACCATGAGGTTTTTGACAGCCTATGCAGCGCTGAACAATAGGAAAAAAACCATGACGGGTACTGCTCGGATGTGTGAAAGACCTATTGGTATTTTGGTAGATGCTTTAAAGGAACTTGGAGCAAGCATTACTTATCTTAAAAAAGAAGGATATCCCCCTTTGTCTATTGCAGGATTTTCAGGTCAAAAAACCAATCAAATTGAAATTAGAGGGGACGTTAGTAGTCAGTATATTTCTGCCTTATTGATGAATGCCCCATTATTACCAAATGGATTGGTGCTTGACCTCACCGGTAAAATTGGTTCAAGAACCTATATCACCATGACGCTTGAATTAATGAAGGCCTTCGGTGTTGATTATGTTTTTGAAGGAAGCCAGATTAGGATAGAGCCCGGAAAATACCAAGCCACCACCTTTTCAGTAGAGAGTGACTGGTCCGGCGCAAGTTATTGGTTTAGTTTATTGGCCTGTGCTGATGCTGGCGAATTGTACCTTAAAGGCCTCAAGGCAGAGAGTTTACAAGGAGATGCCAAAATCGTTGACATAATGGATAAACTTGGCGTTGAAAGTGAATTTCAAAGCGATGGAGTAATCCTGAGAAAAAAAGAAATTACCGGTTTGTCATCTTTCGACTTTACACATTGCCCTGATTTGGCGCAAACAGTGGCCGTCACCTGTGCATTAACAGGACAAACATCTGATTTTACTGGACTGGAAAGTTTGCGGATAAAGGAAACAGACAGGATCGATGCCTTACAAAAAGAATTGGCTAAAATTGGTGCTTTACTTGAAGAACGAAAACCAGGCGTATTTACCCTTGTGCCTGCAACAATTATTCCCGAAACAGTAAGAATTGCCACTTATGATGACCATAGAATGGCAATGGCATTTATGCCTTTGATAACCAGAACCAAACTGGTAATAGACGATCCTGAAGTGGTAAACAAGTCGTATCCAAGTTTTTGGAAACATTGTTCATTGCTGGAGATTGTACCAGAATATAAAAATGAATAGGTTTTTCTTCCAGACTAGCTGAGTCTGAGTAGTTTTGGTAGTTAGATTCAATATAGTGCGTTGAATATTCAAGATAATCCACTTAATAGATTAGATTTTGGAAAAGAAATTAAAAGTTGCAATACAGGGTGTTCTAGGTTCTTTTCATCACCAAGTAGCCCAACAATACTTTGGAGAGAATATTGAAGTATTTGGATACAACACTTTTGAAGAAGTTGCCAAAAATGTTGAAAACCAAGTAGTGGATGTGGCTGTTATGGCCATAGAGAATTCTATCGCAGGTGCTATCTTGCCTAATTATGATATAATAGACAGACACGAACTTTTCATCTCAGATGAGTATTATTTACCCATCTCACACAATCTAATGGCTTTGCCTGGACAGGAATTGTCAGCCATTACTGAAGCCAGGTCGCATCCCATGGCATTATTGCAATGCAAAAAGTTTTTTGCTGAGCATCCATCTATAAACCCAATAGATGATGTTGATACGGCCTATGTTGCCAAGATTATTTCAGAGCAAAAGATCAAAGGTTTAGCCGCAGTGGCAAGTCCAAAAGCCGCGGAATTTTATGGGTTAGAACTGTTAGCTGAAAATATTCAAACGGTTAAAAATAACTTTACCAGATTTATAATTCTGCAAAAAGACAAGCCGGTAAGTGATGCGGCACCAACCAAAGCCAGTTTGAAGATTACAATTAAAAATCAAAAAGGAGGTTTAGCTAAATTGCTAACTGTTTTGAGTGATAATGACCTTGATTTGACTAAAATTCAGTCTATCCCTGTGATGAGTAAGCCTTGGGAGTATTCATTTTTTATCGATACACTTATTTCTGATGTTGAGAAATTTAATCATGCGATGGATTTAATCGCCTCTGAATACGGTTCGGTTAAGATTTTTGGAACATATCAAAGCAGAAAATAATGAAAGGTTTTTCCGATAGGTTAGGAGAAGTTAAAGAATACTATTTCTCTAAAAAACTAAAAGAGGTCCAACAACTTAGAGAAAGTGGGAGGCCGATTATCAATATGGGGATAGGTAGTCCTGACCTTCCGCCAGATGATAGTGTTATTGAAGCATTAAAGCGGACAGCATCCTCTCCCTCTGCACATGGGTACCAATCTTATCAAGGGACCAATGAATTGAGAAATGCCATCGCCGCGTTTTATGCAAGGAATTATAGTGTAACCCTTGATCCTTCTTCTGAAGTTTTGCCTTTGATGGGGTCCAAAGAAGGAATCATGCACATTTCAATGGCTTTTTTAAATGAAGGTGATGAGGTTTTGGTGCCCAATCCAGGATATCCTACTTACACCTCAGTCACCAAACTGCTAAATGCCAAACCCATTTATTATTCACTTAATGAAGAGGATAATTGGGAACCAGACTGGGAGGCATTGAGTCAAGCAGACCTTACGAAAGTAAAATTAATGTGGGTGAATTACCCTCATATGCCTACGGGTGCAATAGGGAGTGAAGCCTTATTTATTAAGCTTGTAAATTTTGCGAAAGAGAACAATATTCTGTTGGTTCACGACAATCCTTATAGCTTTATTCTGAATGAAGAGCCTAAAAGTTTGTTGGAAATACCTGGCGCAAAAGATCATGCCTTGGAATTAAATTCTCTTAGCAAAACATACAATATTCCAGGATGGAGAGTAGGCATGTTGGCTGGTAGAAGTGATTACCTAGCTGCTGTACTGAGGGTTAAGAGTAATATGGACTCCGGTATGTTTTTAGGGATTCAAGAAGGGGCTGTTGCTGCTTTGAACTTAGGCAATGCCTGGACCCAGTCTATGAATAAAGTTTATTCTAGAAGGAAAGACCTTGTATTGGAAATGGCCAAGTTATTGCAGCTAGAAGTCCAGAAAGATGCTGTTGGTTTATTTGTATGGGGCAAAGTCTCCGAGGGTAGAACGGCTACCGATCTTGTGGACCAACTGCTTTATGATTTCGATATTTTCATTACGCCAGGGCTTATTTTTGGTAGCAACGGAGCATCTTATGTTCGGTTTTCATTATGTGTAGGAGAGGATAAAATGGAGGAAGCCATTACAAGGTTAAAAAACTATAAATTGCCATGAAAAAAATACATATCATAGGTTTAGGCCTGCTGGGTGGTTCTTTCGCACTGGCAGCCAAGAAAATTTTTCCTGAATTAGAAATCACTGGTTTCGATTCGGACAGTGAAAATTTAGGTGTAGCTGTGGAAATGCAACTAATATCCAAAGCTCTACCTGAGCCAGGTAAGGATACAGATATTGTGATTTTGGCAACACCTGTGGATACCTTGTTTGAAATTTTAGATAAGACACTTTCGAAGGTAGGAGAGAAAACTTTGGTAATGGACTTTGGTTCCACAAAAGACCAACTTTGCCAACAGGTAAGTCAGCATCCCAAAAGGGCACAATACTTAGCAGTTCATCCGATTGCTGGAACAGAAAACTCAGGCCCCAAAGCAGCACAAGTGGATCTTTTCGACGGGAAGGTCATGATCATTTGTGAAATGGAAAAGACAGATGTTCACCTTAAGAAGATGGCTTATGATATTTTTGATGCTTTAAACTTACGTTTACGCTTCATGGATCCAAAAGACCATGACCTTCATTTGGCATTTGTTTCTCACCTGTCCCATGCGACCTCCTTTGTATTGGGAAAGACGGTTATTGATAAAACTGCAGATGAGAGAAATATTTTAGATATGGCTGGCAGCGGGTTTGCCTCTACTGTGAGATTGGCTAAAAGTTCTCCTGAAATGTGGGGACCAATTTTTTTGGAAAATAAAACCAATGTATTGGAAGCCTTGGACAGTTATATTGACCATTTGACAGCCTTTAGAAATAGAATTGCAAATTATGATTCTGAAGGGTTAAAGGCCGATATGAGAGAAGCCAATAAAATTAGGAATATCTTGGATTTTAAGGAATAAATTGAAAGAATGGTAATAATAGTTGATTAATTGTGGTTTTGTTGTAAATTGGTATATATGCATTTGACTTTAGATACTGAATTCGCGACATTAAAACAAGTATTGGTTCATAGGCCTGGAAGAGAAATAGATAGGTTAACACCATACAATAAACACTTACTGCTCTTTGAAGATGTTCCTTACTTAGAGGAAATGCAAAGAGAACATGATATTTTCACACAGCTCATACGAGAAAAATGTGGTGCCGAGGTTTATTATTTTGATCAACTATTGGAGGATATTCTTGAGGACAATGAGGTTAGAAGTAACTTGATTCGGGAAGCGTTGGCAGTTTCTCGATTGGGGCATTTGAGCGATGAACTTCTAGGAGTACTAACTCAAGAGCAATGTGTACAAGCCCTTATAGCTGGTATCAAGGTGCACGAAGTTAGAGGCAGAATGAGTGCTGCAGCATTGTCTGACCTTTTGGACTTGGCATTTTTAATTCCCCCATGTCCAAATTTGTATTTTCAACGGGATACCGCCGCCATATTACCAGGAGGCATGATTTTTTCAAGTATGCGGTTGGATCAACGCCAAAGGGAGTCTAATATGGTAAGGCAGATTTTTGAAAATCACCCTTTGTTTAAAGATAAAATCCATCAGATATATCCCAGAACAACACACAATAATACACCGTCGATCGAAGGAGGAGATGTGATTATTTTATCCAACAAAGCAGTTGCAATTGGGTGTTCTGAGCGTACCGATGAAAAAGCGGTCTATCATGTTGCTAAAAATCTTATTGCAGATGGTCTTATAGAAAGGGTCTATGAAATTCATTTGCCCAAGAAAAGAAATTTCATGCACCTGGATACTGTTTTTACCATATTAGATAAAAATAGAGTGCTTACTTATCCTGATGCGCTTCAGGCTGTTCAACACATATCGGTCTATACCAGGAAAGAAGAAAATAGCGAACAGGTTAATATCAAAAGAAAGGTTTTGAAAAAAAACTTAAGAGAAGTACTCAGAATGGAAATTCCTTATCTGGAAATAATAGGTACAGATAAGGTAAGCCAGGAATATGCGCTTAGAGAACAATGGTTCGATGGAGCCAATGTGTTTACAACTGGCCCTGGTCAGGTTATCTCATATAATAGGAATAAACACACAAATAAAGCTTTAAAAGATTATGGTGTAGAAGTGTTGGAAATGCCTTCCTCAGAACTTTCCAGAGGGTTGGGTGGGCCAAGGTGTATGAGTATGCCAATTGCCAGAGAGGCAGTTGTATAAGAGGATAGGTGATTAAAACCGAAATGTGAAATAACTCCTTTAGCCTATAAGCTCTGTTAAAAATCAGTCACTTCCTTGCTGTTTTCAATTTCACCATAGCGGTGCTATGCTAAAATCTCCAAACAGCCTGATTTTTCTTGCGATTGCAACACTTCCCGTAAACACGGGGCTATCATATATTCTATTACATGATCCGGGTTAAAGTTGACCATCTACTTCGGTTTATATTAGAAACTATCAAAGAAGGACCTTCTTCTGGATACTTTGAGATCCCTAAGGATGCTTGATTTTACCCGAATATCAATATTGTAAGAGGTAAACCTTCCGAAAGGCACCCAATTAACATTCATTTGCCAGCAATGCAGGTCTCTTGCGATGCCTATCATGGTTTGAGTAATCTTAGCAGTAGATAGATCGTAGCCACTTGTGAAATTGATCTTCCATTTGTCAGATAGACTAAGATCACCGGATATGTTTATTGCTTGGGTGACGTTTTTAGTCCCTGAGGCAGCCTTATTATAGCTCAGATTGTAACTATAGGTCATGTTCCAAGGTATTGACCAGTCTATATACTGGCTTGGGTCATTGGCTATTCTATTGATTTCATTTTCAACAAAATCATTCATTTGACCCCCTTGATTTAAAAACTCATTGGTGAGATCATCACGCACCTCTCCTGGAGATTGTTCTGTCTTACTAGGGTTTACACTCCCGTTGATGTTAAGAGAAGCCCTTCTGATAACACCAAGTCCTTGGCCTTTTTTCCAAGCAAATTCATTGATTCTCCTAGTGGTTACAGTTTCTCCATTGGTAAAGGTGCCTGTAGCATAAGGATCAAAAGTGGCATTTAGGTTGACAGAAAGCCTTTTGTCGAACAATGAGGTTCTTGTATTAAAATTGAAGGGAGCAAGATTAAAGGAGTCTACGGCAAAGTTGTAATTGGTAGACACGTTTAGGGATTGGAGAATGGGGACTTTCTTTGTAGTAGCTTCTGCAGTATCACTTTCTGTCTTAAGTTTAGCTTCCAGCGTGTTTCTGATGTTGATGCTAAGTGATTTTGATTCTCCCAATGGAGCACCACCGTAGATAAAACCTTGAAACCGAGATAGGCGTTGAATGGTGCCACTGGCGTTGGTTTGCACTTCTTGGTAGTAACCATACTTAGGATCTGAAAAATCAGGAGTACTTGTAAACCCAAAGGTAGGTTGCATGTGGTGCCTGATGGCTTCTATTTTAGATCCTTTTTTGAAGGTGTAAAAACCATACACATTGGTAGAGAGGTTAAAAGAACTATTGTAATAATTTACCCTATTGAAGCCACTTTCCAAAATTTGATCTAGCCGTTCTTCCTGTGGGTTGTAATAGTAGTTGATTCTGTCCAAGTACCAGAGTTCAGTAAAATTCATAGAGGCAGTACCTGTAAAGAACCTAAAGAGGCTAAAGTTTGATGAAATAGGAACGGTATTCCTAAATCCATTGTCAGCATCTCTTAAGAGTTGGGGGAGGTTGGCTAAATTAAATGGAATTACATCTGGAGTAGAGGTTAGTCCAAGTTCTTCAAGTTCCTGCTGAAGGTTTGGGTCAACGCCCAATTCTGTGGTAATCCGGTTATTTATAGAGTTTTGGGCATTGAAATTCCAAGAGACATTCAGCGTTTTTAAGGGTTCGAATTTAATGTTTCTAAACGGATTTTGCCTGTTCATATTTATGGCCACATCAGGCAATAACAAATTTACTTCGTCAGTTACCTGATTTTGAGAATGCCTTAAGTTAGCGGACATACTGAACGGTGTCCCTGTAAAAGTCTTGCTATAGGATATGTTAGAGGAAAAATCTGATTGTTGATTTTGTTGGTAATTCCCTTGGTTAAGAATGTTGTCGTTGTAGGATTTGGTACCAAAATTTGCTGAGGCCGAAAACCTGGAATTGCCTCGGGTTTCTGGCGTGTGATTCCACCTAAACCAAAAAGCATCGTATTCCAAAGGTACTTCAGCAGTTTCTGGGCTTTGGAACTTTTGATAATCAATATTTAATCCACCCTTAAACCTGTATCTTTTGTTATAGACCGAAGCCGTTTTCATCCCGTACCCACCTTTGGAAAACACTTCTCCTGTCACCCTGGTGTGGACATAATCATTGAAAGCAAAGTAATAGCCAAAATCCCTAAGGAAGAAACCTCTTCGTTGTTCCTCTCCATAAGAAGGGAAAATAATACCAGATGTTTTTTCTTCAGGAGTATCGGGGATAATACCAAAGGGAAGTCCCAATGGTGTTGGGATATTGTTGAAGTACAAATTAAATGGTCCTGAAATAATGTGTTTGCCCCGTACAGATTTAATTTTGGAGGAAGAAATATGCCAATGTGGTTCCACCAAGTCACAAGTGGTATAAAATCCCTTGCTCAAGTATACAGAGCCTTCACTGTCTTTTTTGACTATTGCGCCTCGAAGTAGCCCTTCATCTTGTTGGGTAACCACATCTGAAATGATGGCCTTTTGACTTTTAAAATTGTAGCGCATCTCCTTTCGGATTTCATATACACTATTGCCTTCCTTAAACATAGGGGTGCCTTGGGCAACGCCAAGGCTGTCTTTCAATCCGGAGGCATAGAGTTCATTTTTTTTCCAATCAATAGCAATATAATCTGCATCCAAACGGATATTTCCATACTCAAACCATGCACCTTTATATAGAAATACTTTATTTTGTGCAAAGTCCGTGATGATACTATCTTCGGCGTAATAATTGATTGTGGTTTGAATATCACCTTTTGGTTGATTTTGGGTAGAATCTAAATCCGCCGCGGTGATAAGGAGAATGCTGTCTGGGAGTACCGGCAATAAGGTATCTAGCCTAACTTCAGGATTCCCTAAGGTATCTGGAGGTGTAAGTTCTAGTTCAGAAGATCTTTCATTACCGGATTCTTGAGCCAAGACAGTATGCCCAAAAAAGGTGAGCATACAGATGGAAAGAAAAACGTTCTTTATTATCTGCACCAATAATTTCTGTTTGCTATAAAAATCATTAAATTTTCGGTAAAGTTAAGGTTATTAACGTTTATGAAACGAACCAAGTTGAAAAATATTCTTATAATTTCATTGCTCTTCATTACAGGTGTTTCAGTGGGATTTATTCCGCCTGTTGAGGAAAAGGCAGAATTCAAATTAAGAAGGATAGTTATTGATGCCGGTCATGGGGGAAAAGATCCTGGGACGATAGGTAAAACCTCGCAGGAAAAGGATGTCGCTCTAGCGATTGCGCTGAAGGTTGGGGGGTATATTTCTGAGCTACTACCTGATGTGGAGGTCATCTATACTCGGAAAACTGATGTTTTTATTGAACTCAAAGAGCGGGCAAACATTGCCAATAGAAATAGAGCAGATTTATTTGTTTCGATTCATTGTAATGCCATTTCTTCTCCCAATGCCTACGGTACAGAGACCTATGTTATGGGGAGTAGGAATTTCAATGCCAATTTTGAAATTGTGAAAAGAGAGAATGCAGTAATTTTATTAGAGGATGATTATCAAGAGAACTATGAAGGGTTTGATCCTAAATCCCCTGAATCCTACATGGTATTTAACCTGATGCAAAAGGCATACTTTGCCAATAGTCTTTCCTTGGCAGAAAAAGTTGAGACCGATTTGAAAACACGAGTTAACAGACATTCCAGAGGTGTAAAACAAGCGCCCTTTTATGTTTTGTGGACGACCAGTATGCCTAGCATCTTAATAGAAACTGGTTTTCTCTCAAATCCTTCAGAAGAAAAGTACCTAAATAGCAAAAGTGGACAAACCTATGTGGCTTCAGGGATATTTAGAGCGATAAAGGCTTATAAAGAAGAATTGGAAGCTATTTGATATAGATTTTTTCATGTTAGCACTTTAATATTCCTTCAAAATTGAATGTCACCTGTAATATATTGCTGAAATTTGGTAAATTTGGTTAATAGAATTGTGAGGTTTATTAGAGATGAATATTCAGATGACAGATAAAGAATTAAATGCTCTTGTGTCTTTGTTGGATGATGGGGATCAGGAAATAAAAGAACATGTTAGAGGTAAAATAATTTCTCTTGGCAATGAAATCATCCCTTTTCTTGAAAGTAAGTGGGAGGGTTCATTTAATCCTGAATTGCAAAAAGAAATCGAAGAGATCGTCCATGACATGCAATTAAACTTGCTTATGGAAAGGCTTACCAATTGGAAAAACTCTGAAGAGAAAGAGTTACTTGAAGGACTGTGGATTATCAATACCTACCTCTATCCGGAACTGGAATTTGAACAGCTCAACGCCCTCATGCAGCAAATTTATTTTGATGTTTGGACTAACTTCAAAAACGAATTATCCGTTTATGATAAAATAAAATTAATCAATAATGTGATGTTCAATGATTTGAAGTTTTCCGCCAACACGAAAAACTTTCATAGTCCTTCGAACAGCATGATCAAAACGGTTTTGGAAACCAAAAAAGGGAATCCTATTAGCCTTTGTTCCGTTTATTTATTGGTAGCCAAGAAACTTGGCTTGCCAGTTTATGGGGTAAATTTGCCTAACCTCTTCGTGTTGACCTATCAATCAGGTAAATTTAAATTTTATATCAACGCCTTTAATAAGGGGCTTATTTTTACTAAACAAGATATAAATAATTACCTAGACCATTTGAAATTGGACCCCAAGCCAGAATACTATGAGCCATGCGGAAACATTGAAATCATAAGAAGAGTAATTCGTAACCTCATCTATTCCTTCGAAAAAATTGGGGATTTGGATAAATCCAGAGAGGTCAGTCAAATGCTAAAAATAGTGAACCAAAATTAAGGCTAAAACCTAATATTGCAACCAACGGCTCTGGTAATGGTAGGACTAGGGCGATCTCTTTTTATTAAGTCATCCAAAGCAGTTTCAAGATAATGTACAGTTGCACTTTCCATCGCTTGCGCGTTGTTGTCAATGGCTCCTCTGTAAGCCACACTATATCCGGTAGGCCCTGAGGTGATTATAACTACTTCAGGGATTTTTTTAACTCCTGTCATTTTGGTAAAAGCCTGATCTGTGTCCATAAGGAATGGCAGTTTGTTGTTTTTAGCAAATGCCAATGAACTAAGTTTTTCCAAGCTTTCATCTTCCTGGCCAGCATGAGGGTTTACCAAGGCAAATGAGATATTGGATTGGGCGTATTTTTCTTTCAGAGCTTTTATTCTGGTGTTGTATAGTTTTGGATAAGGGCATTTGAGTGTGTAAAAAATAAAAACCTGGGCATTGGAGGTCTTGTTTTTCTCAAGGGAATATTCTTGACCAGAAATAGCATCAACCATTTCTAAATTGGAAATCTTTTGCCCGTATAAGGCCGAAGCCCAAAGGATACAAAATAGAAAACACCCAAAAAGCTTATTCATCTCTAGTTGTTTTAGTGACAATCATAAATATAAGAAAAATCACCAAACAGTATAGGTTAGAACCATATCGTTTTCTGAATGAACCACGACTTGGTAGTAATGATCGGAAAAATCAGAGCCGTGTATTTTACCATTAACAATTTTATCGTTTGTTGTGAAAGGGGCTAAAATAATATTCTGTCTTAGGCTAATGCCTTTTTTTCCTTGGCATTTAAAGATGCTTTCTTTTACCGACCAAGCCATTGTATACAATAAGGGGTCTTTGCCTAAAAAGTCTATTTCTAAAGGATCAAGGTATTTTGGCCCTAGTGGCACTGTTTTTTCTCTGACGCTTTCCAGGTCAATTCCTACAGGCATATCCTTGTGAAATATTGCTGCAGCCCAATCACCGTGATGGGTAAGTGAAACATGTCCTGCTCCATCCATAGAGTGAGATTTGCCATGTTGATCTTTATAAAAGCCAGGGTAAGGTAATTCCAGGTTGTCCAAGGTGTTTTTTATGGCTAATCTTGCAGCCTTCCATTCTTTTCTTTTTTGTGGATGGCCGATATTTGCCAGAGATAGTTTTTCTCTGAAACTTAAAAAGTCCATGGAACTGTTTTCGGAGGATTTAATATTGTTGATGGCAAAAGCAGATAAAGGGCTAATTTTTTCTATTTTTGTTAACATAGTAACTTAAAGGCAACTGAGTGGTAATTAGGTTTTGCAATATATGTCAAATATTCAAGTAAGTAAACTTAACACATTAAGAGGTCATAATCATTCTGTTTTTGCACTTGCCATTGGTTGCTTGCCCCACCTTATATACACTGGGTCAGGAGATGGGATGGTGGTGGAATGGGATCTTTCTCGTCCTGGAGATGGGCTTTTATTGGCTAAATTGCCCAGTTCAGTCTATGCTTTGGAAGTAGATGAACAAAGAAATTTGCTATTTATTGGGCAGAATAATGAAGGGGTTCATGTTGTCGACCTAAAGAGTAAAAAGGAGATTTGGTCTCTAAAAATCACTTCCCATTCCATTTTTGATATAAAAGTAATTGATAATTTATTGTTGGTAGCCACAGGGGATGGGGTGTTGGTGGTTTTGGATATAGACGAAAGATCTATTGTTCGCCATATTAAAATCAGTGACCAGTCTTTACGCGTATTGGCAGTTTCTCCAGATAAGCGTCAGATAAGTGTAGGTGCCAGCGATAATATGGTAAAAGTTTTTGATTTAGAAAATTGGAAACCATTAGCGAAATTGCAGGGACATATAAAATCAGTGTTTGCCTTGTCTTACAGCCCTGATGGAAAAATGCTTGTAAGTGGAGGAAGAGATGCTCAACTTAAGTTTTGGGATCCTTCGAATTTTGAAGAGCTACGGAATATTGCTGCACATATGTATGCAATCAATTACCTTTCCTTTAGAGAGGATGGTAAGTATTTTGTGACTTGTAGTATGGACAAATCAATGAAAATTTGGGATTCTGAGGCATTCAAATTGTTGAAAGTAATAGATAAGGCAAGGTATGTAGGTCATGGAACCTCCATCAATAAAGTTTTGTGGATTAAAGATCAAGTAGTAGCCATCAGTGATGATCATACTGTTTCTGTTTGGGAGATAAATATTGGTCAATAACTTCCGATCATAGATCGGCTAAATGAGGAAGAAATGAAAATTACACCATTAGATATCCGTCAAAAGACCTTCGAAAAAAATTTCAGAGGCTATGATAAAGATGAAGTTTCAACCTTCTTAAGCTATTTGTCTCAAGAATGGGAAAAGCTTGTAGAAGAGAAAAATGCGCTCAAGGTAAAGTATGAGCATGCTGAAAAAGAAGCTTCCAAATTAAGGGAAGTGGAACAGTCGCTTTTCAAAACATTGAAAACAGCAGAAGACACTGGCGCTAGCATTATTGAACAAGCGAATAAAACAGCAGAATTAATTTTAAAAGAGGCGCAGATGAATGCCGATGCGCTTCATGCAGAATCAAAAGGGAATGCAAGAAGCCTGATAGATCAAGCAGAATCACAATCCAAAAATATTATTGAAGACCTTAAAGAGGATGTCAATCTATTGGTAGAGAATTATGAAAAATTACTAGACCAAAGAGATTATTTATTAAAGAATTTAAAACGTACTGCTTCCGAGACCTTAGAGAACGTTAGAGCAGCGCAGGAGGGATTCACAGAAATAGATTCTGGTATCCATACCCGCTTGGTCAAAGAACTTCAACGGAAGGAAAAACATAACAATTCTTCTGAAAAAGAAGTATCAAAACCAGTTCCTTCTGGAAATACATACATTTGGGAGCAACCTAAAAATCAAGCGGAACCGGAGAAAGAAAGTGTTCAAACTGAAATTGAAAGTATCCCGACTCCGGAAGCTGAAGCGGCTAAGGAGATAGATACTGAAGAAATGGAAAAGCCAAGTGAGGAGCATACCACTTTGCCTAAGAATAAAAACAAGGACCAATCGGGTTCATTTTTTGACCAATTTGAATAATGGGAAAAGTATCACTCGAGGGGATTGAATTTCACGCCTTTCATGGGGTGTTCTCCGAAGAAAAGAAATTAGGCAATCGCTTTACGGTTGATATGCATGTACACACCGATTTCAAGGAAGCTATGCGTACGGATGACCTCAAATACACTGTTGATTATTTTAAGCTTTACCAAATAGCTAAAGCTCATATGCAGGTTCCGGTGAAGTTGTTGGAACATTTAGGGTATTTAATGATCAAAGATATTTTAAAAGCCTATCCTGAAAGTTATGAAATTCAGGTGATAATAAAAAAACATAATCCTGCCCTTGGTGGGGTAGTTAATTTTTCTGTTGTAGAGGTGGTTTACCCTAGAGATTTTCAATAAAGTCGTTTTATGTACACGAAACATGAAATCAAGAAAACCAGACAAGATTTTTGGACTACTTTTGGTCAATATATGAAGCCTGTGCCCAATGCTGATGGATCAAAAATCAACTGGAAAAACTATAAAACAGGTGTGAAGCACATGTATTTTAGGATGAAAGCAGAACGAGATTTTGCCTCCATTTCCATAGAAGTTCAACATCCGGATGAGGAAATCAGAGGTTTATTGTTCGATCAATTGATTACTTTCAAAAGAATTTTTCAACAAGAAGTAGGGGAAGAGTGGGAGTGGACTTCCGATTCGCCAAACGAATGGGGAGAGCTGTCAAGCAAAGTGGAAAAAACCATTACAGGAGTAAACGTGATGAGAAAAGATGATTGGCCAAAAATCATCTCCTTTCTAAAGCCGCGGATAGTTGCAATTGATGCCTTCTGGGCAAATATGAAATATGGTTTTGAAGGATTGGTCTAATCCTTTTAATAGAACTATTTACTGCTTGTCGTGTCTTTTGGGCAGATCAGGATTGGTAAACACAAACCCTCTCGCTTCATTGCTTTCGTGAAAATCCACCTGCATACCCATCAGGAACATCACATGTTTTTTTTCTATTAGTACTGGCAATCCTCCAATTTCAAATTCCTGGTCACCATCCTTCGTCAGATCAAAACCCAATGCATAGGAAACGCCACCACAGCCCCCACCCTTTACACCTATTCTTAAGGAATATTCGACAGGTATATTCTTGGTGGTCATAATGGATTTGATCTCTTCGAGAGCCTTGGCCGTAATTTTTATTGGAGTCAACATGTGGGATTAAGGAAGTAGCATGGTTAATGGTTCCAAAATTAAAACAGAAAAACAATTGGTGCATAGTAAAACATGACATTATTTTAGATATTGCCAATTAAAACCTTTGAACATGGATTACCTATTTGAACTATTAAAAATAATTATTCCTGCAGGCCTGGTCATTTATGGAATGTTTATTATTACGGTATCATTTTTGAAGAAGGAAAAAGAGATGAAATGGTTGGATATCAAATCCAAAAATTCTGAACAGATTATTCCTTTGCGAATTCAAGCCGGTGAAAGGCTCTGCTTATTGTTGGAAAGAATCTCTCCAAACAACCTTATAAGAAGGGTAAATGGGCCTGACATGCTGGCTGGAGAATTACATAGTCTGTTGATTCAAGAAATTAGAAATGAGTTCAATCATAATTTGTCTCAACAAGTGTATTTCACAGATGATTCGTGGGAGACTTTGCGTTCCGCTGTGGAGCAAACCATTTCACTTATCAACCAAGCTTACCAGCAAGTAAGTCAGGATGAAAGGAGTCTTGAGTTGTCAAAAAAAATATTTCAACTCGCAATGGAAACAGATCAGGATAGCATAGGAGTCGCCCTAAAAAAAATCAAAGATGAAATACGCATTTACTACTGACCTAAACACTAAAAAGCAATAAATTCACATGGACAGTTATACATCAGGTCAAAGCCTCTTTGAGAAGGTTAAAGCCATATACCTAAACAGGGCTGAGCACATTGCGGGTACCGAGAAAAAGCTGAGCAGTTTGCTAGTGAAAGTAAATAGAAAGTGGCAAGAACTTTCTCAAAACCCAACTTTTGCACAAGTCAAATTTCAAGTTGAAATTTTCATAAGAATGATTAAGGCCCATATGAGCAAGAAATATTCAGGCCTGTCAAATAGGTCATTGGGTTTGTTAGTCCTTGGCTTGTTTTATTTTGCACTTCCCACTGACCTAGTGCCGGATTTTATTCCCTTTGTAGGTTATGTGGATGATATAACTGTTTTGCTCGCTATTTTCAAAAGCCTTCAATCGGACATAGAGAAATTTTTAGACTGGGAAAAAAATCAGGATTTATGAGTCACATCGCTTTTGTTTCCGGTGCTTCCGGTTTGGTGGGGATACAACTTCTCCATCAGCTTTTTAAGAATGAAGCCATTGATTGGGTCGTGACCTTCGGAAGAAGGGAATTAGCCCTTAAACATCAAAAACTGGTTCAGGTAAAGGTTGATTTTGAACATTTGGATAAAGTCGACCTGGAAGAAGAAGTTAGGAAGCAGAATATGGGTGGTGATAAGCGATCCTTATTAAAGGGACTTAGTGAGACCTCTACATCGATTATCGCTTTTAGCGCCTTAGGAACTACCATTAAAAAGGCGGGGTCTAAAGAGAATTTTCGACGAATAGACCATGATTATGTTCTGGATTTTGCAAGAATGAGTTTGAGGTTAGGAGCTAGTAAATTCATGTATGTAAGTGCCATTGGAGCGGATGCTCAATCAGCAATTCTTTATAATAAAGTAAAGGGTGAGGTTGAAAATGGTTTAAAGCGAATGGATTTTAATTATGTTGGTATTTTTCAGCCTTCCATATTATTAGGAGAAAGAAATGAAAACAGGCCTGGGGAGGAAATAGGTAAAGTAGTCATGAAGTTTGTTACCTTCTTTGGGCTCTTTAGTAAGTATAAACCGATTTATGATCATCAGGTAGCCAAAGCTATGGTGCAAAAAGCGCTGAACTTAAATCTCACAGGAAATGAGACCATCACGTCTTCTGAGATGCATAAAATGACACAATGATTGTAGTATTACAAAGAGTAAAAAAGGCTTCGGTGAGCATTGATGCCAATGAAAAATCAGCGATTGGCCCAGGTTTGTTACTACTTTTAGGTATAGAAACAGCAGATACCTCCGAGGATATTTCTTGGATATGTAGAAAGGTAGTAAATATGAGAATCTTTACTGATCAGCAAGGGGTCATGAACGAGAGTATTTTGGAAAGAGATGGTGATGTTTTGATTGTAAGTCAATTTACTCTTCATGCTAGTACTAAAAAAGGAAATAGGCCTTCTTATATCAAGGCCGCTAGGCCTGAAGTCGCTATTCCGCTTTACGAACAATTTATAGAAGAGATGACCAATCAGTTGAAGAAGCCTGTCTCCACCGGAGAGTTTGGTGCTGATATGCAGGTTTCCTTAATAAATGATGGGCCGGTTACAATTATCCTAGATTCAAAAAACAAGGTGTAAATTAGCCCCTTTCTCAAAAAAATATTTTATGGTTGTGTAATCAGGTCAAGTCTTTGATTAGGGCCTGGTCATTAAAAATTAACCTTAACCCTTTCCTTTATCATTCCTTTGCAGAAACCGATTGCTTAGGAGCCAAGAGTTATCACCATTAAATCAGGAAAAATTGATATTCTCTTCAATCCAGAATAGCTGACAGCATGGATGGGGTTTAATGTTTGTCCAGTAAGATTTAGGGGTTTCCATTTAAGCAAAAAAATATAGAATGAAGAATAAGAATGTGTTTTTAGAAATCAAAGAAGCTACAGTTCAGTCTCTTGGGAAAACCGTGTTCAAAAATTTAAATTTCACAGTTCAAAATGGAGAATCTTGGGCGATTTTAGGGGATTCAGGGAAAGAACGAACCTTGTTTCTAGAAACACTTTTGGGCAGGACTACTTTGGTAGAGGGGAGTATTGAATGGCCATTTGCTGCTGAATACCAGGTAAAACAACGGGACCTAGGAGTGATCAATAGCTTTAGAGATCTGATTGCCTTGGTTTCCCAGAAATACACCTTTCGGAACAAATCCAGCCAGCAAAGCTTTTATTACCAACAACGTTTCAATAGTGCTGAATCTGAGGATACGGCAACTGTAGCCGCATTTCTTAGTGAAGTGGAAATAAAGGGAGAAGGAAAATGGGATCTTCCTAATGTTATTCAACTATTTGGCCTTGAAGAATTGAAAAATAAATCCTTAATAAAACTTTCCAATGGGGAGTCCAGAAGGTTGGCAATGGCACAAGCCTTGTTGAAAAATCCAAAGCTGTTATTAATAGATATGCCTTTGGTGGGACTGGATGTGGAAACGAGGGCTAGTTTTGAAGGGATACTCAAGTCCATCCAAAAATCAGGAGTTCAGATTATCATGACATCTTCTGCTAGGGAAGTTCCTGAGTCCGTTGATAAGATTGCCTGGATAAGTGGAGGGAAGTTAGCAGTGGTTGAGGATAGGGATAGCCTTATCCCCTTGGAAAATGAGGCCTTTTCAATGTTTGATTTTTCTCCTGAGGTTTTTGATGGATTATTGGAGGGCCTTGGAGCGGCTTACTCAGGTCAGGAAATTATAAAAATGAGTAATGTGACCATCAAATACGGTCAAAAAAAATTACTTGATAACCTCTCTTGGCAAGTGTTGCATGGTGAAAAATGGCTGATAAAAGGCCATAATGGTGCAGGGAAATCAACCCTAATTAGTATAGTGCTTGGTGAAAACCCTCAAGCTTACGCCAATGATATTTCCCTTTTTGGTAGGAGAAGAGGTACTGGGGAGAGTATATGGGATATTAAGCGTCCCATTGGTTTTGTTTCTGCAGAATTGGCCCGGTATTTTCCCGCCAACCAAACTTGTAAAAAGGTGGTGGCTTCTGGTTTTTTTGATACAATGGGACTGTTTAAAAAACTAAACAAAGACCAAGAAGTAATTGTGGATAAATGGCTTGAAGCTTTTAGATTGTCTCATTTGAGTGAATTGAGGTTGAGCCAGGTAAGTCTGGAAGAGCAACGGTTTTGTCTTTTGGCCAGGGCCATGATTAAATCTCCAGCTTTGTTAGTTCTTGATGAGGCCTCCCAAGGCATGGATGAAGAGCAAAGAAGTAGGTTCAAGTCTACTATCGAGTTTTTCTGTAAAGAAACGAACTTGACTTTGCTTCTTGTAAGTCATTATAACGAGGATATCCCAGACTGTATAGGGCATACACTTAAATTAAAACAAGGAAAAGCAATTAAATAAGTAGAACCAATGACCATAGAAGAAGCACAAAAGCAAGTAGACGAATGGATTAATACCACAGGAGTAAGGTATTTTAGTGAGTTGACCAATATGGCTATTTTGACAGAAGAGGTGGGAGAGGTAGCACGAATTATGTCACGGAAGTATGGAGAACAATCCTTTAAAGAAAGTGACAAAGAGGTCGATTTGGGTGATGAAATGGCAGATGTTTTATGGGTATTGCTTTGTCTGGCCAATCAAACAGGAATAGACCTTAATAAAGCTTTTGAAAGAAATTTTGAGAAAAAAAACAAGAGGGACAAGGATAGGCATAAGAACAACGAGAAACTGAAATGATTGGCAGGGCGTTTTGATTTCCGAAATAGTTTATAGACCATGCGATTTCGGGTTGATAATTTCAAACTGCATGATTTTACTATCGATTGCATCGTTCCTCTGTTGAGGGACGAAAATTTCTTCACAGTTGGTTTAAATAGGGATTGAAAGTAAGCGTCAATATGGTTTTATTTCCTCCCCTACAGCAATTATTCCCTTATCCAAAGCGATAAGGTTTTGGCCAAATAATATCTTCCCACCGACATTTCTGTATTGTGCCAAAGTCTTTAATGGCTCCTTGCCTTTTGTTCCTGTTTCTTGGTTAATTGTTGTCATTACGCATCTTGCGCAAGGTTTTGTGACTCTAAACCTTAGCTGACCTATTTGAATGTCTTTCCAATCATCTTCAGCGAAAGCCTGCCCACCCGTAAAAACTATATTTGGACGGAACCTTGTCATTGGCAGTGGTTCTTTCAGTTTGCTATTTAGATCGTCCAGTGAGGATTGACCAATAAGGAGAAATGGCATACTGTCTGCAAAGCTCACATGCTCATTGTTAAAGCTGTACTTGTTTTCGATATACCTTTTATTTTCCAGGTCCATTTTTACTAAATGACAATTGACATTTAGCTGGCTTGAAAACCACTTGTCGACTTCAGCAGAAACATGGATTGTGGTTACGGCATCGTCCCAGACATTACTTTTAATCTTTTCACCAGAAAGCTCATCAATAGGTATTTTAATCCTTTCACTAGTTTTTAGGCTGTGATACACAAGGAGATGGTCTTTCCCTAGGGCTACCTGTAGTAGTGCCATTTCGGGTAGGGTACGTTGGGTGAGAAATTTCCCATTCTGATCTACAAGCATCCAGTTTCTATCATATTGAAAACCGGAAACTTCTACATTGGCATCGATTAAATTTATTCCACCCAGAGATTTGATTGGGTAAATGTTGATTTGTGAGATTTTCATTTTGATTGAAAAGGTTGGCTTGTCTTGTTGATGTCGGTTGCTACTAGTGCAATATTATGCGAAAAATTGACATTTATAAAGATAACCTGTCATAATTTATGACAATGTGGCATTAATTTCACGAATAATTCACTTGGCACATTGGTTGTTATAGTAGTTTTGTGTTTAAAACGAAAACGACAAAATTTATATAATTATGGGAAAAATTATCGGTATTGATTTGGGTACTACCAACTCATGCGTCGCTGTAATGGAAGGTAATGAACCAGTGGTCATTCAGAACAGTGAAGGAAGAAGAACCACCCCCTCTATAGTGGCATTTTTGGATAATGGAAACGGCGAAAGAAAAGTTGGAGACCCTGCTAAACGTCAGGCAATTACCAACCCAGCAAATACCATTTCTTCTGTTAAGAGGTTTATGGGGAAAAAATATTCTGAGATTTCAGATGACAAAAAGCATGCGTCTTATAAGGTAGAAAAAGGACCAAATGACACTGTGGCTATCAAAATTGGTGACAGGTCTTATACTGCACAAGAACTTTCTGCAATGATTCTTCAAAAAATGAAATCAACTGCAGAAGATTTCTTAGGTCAGGAAGTGACAGAGGCTGTTATTACAGTTCCGGCCTATTTCAATGATTCAGAAAGACAAGCTACAAAAGAAGCCGGTCAAATTGCGGGTCTTGAAGTGAAAAGGATCATCAATGAGCCTACTGCCGCGGCATTGGCATATGGTTTAGACAAGAAAAATGCAGACATGAAAATTGCTGTATTTGACCTTGGTGGAGGTACATTCGATATTTCTGTATTGGAATTAGGTGACGGTGTATTTGAAGTTAAATCTACTAACGGTGATGTTCACTTAGGTGGTGATGACTTTGATCAAGTGATAATCGACTGGCTTGCAAGTGAATTTAAATCAGAGGAGGACATTGATCTTAAAAATGATCCAATGGCACTTCAGAGATTAAAAGAAGCTGCTGAGAAAGCTAAGATTGAACTTTCAAGTTCTTCTGCAACGGAAATCAATTTGCCTTATATTACTGCTACACAGACTGGACCTAAGCACTTGGTGAGAAGTTTGTCAAGAGCTAAATTTGAGCAATTGTCAGATAGTCTTGTAAAAAGATCTATGGAGCCTGTCCGTAAAGCAATGGCTGATGCTTCTATGTCTCCTTCAGACATTGATGAAGTAATACTTGTAGGTGGATCCACAAGGATTCCTAAGATTCAAGAGGAAGTTGAGAAATTCTTCGGTAAGAAACCTTCTAAAGGTGTAAATCCAGATGAGGTTGTTGCTATTGGTGCAGCAATTCAAGGTGGAGTACTTACAGGAGAAGTGAAAGATGTTCTTTTGCTTGATGTAACACCTCTTTCTTTGGGTATAGAAACAATGGGTGGTGTATTTACCAAATTGATTGAGTCTAACTCAACTATTCCAACTAAAAAATCTGAGGTTTTCTCAACTGCAGCTGACAATCAGCCAGCAGTGGACATTCATGTCCTTCAAGGGGAAAGATCGATGGCCAAAGACAATAGAACAATCGGAAGATTTCAGTTGTCAGATATCCCGCCTTCTCCAAGAGGAGTTCCTCAAATTGAAGTAACTTTTGATATAGATGCCAATGGTATCCTTAATGTGTCTGCCAAAGACAAAGGAACTGGTAAAGAGCAAAAGATCAAAATTGAAGCTTCTTCTGGATTGACAGAGGAGGAAATCGAAAGAATGAAAAAAGAAGCCGAAGCAAATGCTGCTACGGATAAAGAGGAGAAAGAAAAAATCGATAAAATCAACCAGGCTGATAGTTTGATTTTCCAAACAGAGAAACAACTTAAAGAGTTTGGAGACAAATTGTCTGAAGGAAACAAAACCGCAGTTTCTGGTGCTTTGGAACAGCTTAAAGCTGCACATCAAAGTCAAGATCTAGCAGGAATTGAATCTGGAATGGAAGCCTTAAATACAGCATGGAGTGCAGCTTCTCAGGAGATGTACAATGCTACTCAAGGTGCAGAAGGTGGAGCTGGTCAGCCAGGACCTGATGCGGCAACTGAAGACGCTTCAGGTGACGGTGTTTCAGATGTTGATTACGAAGAGGTAAATGAAGAAGATAAGAAATAATATTCTTCATTTATATAGAATAAGTTAAAAATAATGGTGTCTTCGGTTGTCGGAGATGCCATTGTTTTTATTGTACCTTAGGTTTATTTCCTAAACAATAACCAATCTATTAAAGGTCGAAATTGCTTTAGAGGCAGTCATTTCGGCACAATTTTAAGCTTTGTCAATCTGGTGCTAAGGTTTAGTTTCGTATTAGTCTGTTTTATAGGACTACGTTTCTTGATTAGTGACCTATTGCTTAAAGAGGATTTTTATTTCCATACTATTAGCGTTAAATAAATACCGGCATGCAGTTAACATCCGAAAACAAACTTAAAAAACTGATTATTGTTGGCGATCGGCTTTTGATAAAATTAAAAAAGCCAAACCAAAAAACATCCAGT
The DNA here is from genome assembly GCF_001050135.1 of Cyclobacterium amurskyense. Taxonomy (GTDB): domain Bacteria; phylum Bacteroidota; class Bacteroidia; order Cytophagales; family Cyclobacteriaceae; genus Cyclobacterium; species Cyclobacterium amurskyense. The sequence goes on from NZ_CP012040.1 coordinate 3,099,195, forward strand.
GGGCTTTATTTACCTCCTGGAGTTCAGGAAAAAGATAAAGTTCAACAAGGCTATATTATTAAAGCTGGACCAGGATATCCGATTCCTTTACCTGTAGAAGATGACGAGCCATGGAAAGACCAGGCCGAAAATGTTAAATACATTCCTTTGCAGGCAAAAGAGGGAGATTTAGCCATTTTTCTTTTGAATGGTGCCTTTGAAGTTATGTATGAAGGGGAGAAATATTTTATTGTCCCTCAAAGTGCCATTTTAATGTTGGAAAGAGAAGAAGAGCTTTAGAACAGACTAATTAAGTAAATTATGCCTTTCAGTATCTATTGCGATAAGTGTTTATTTCTGAAAAAGGACAATTAGTTGTTGACAGAGATCACTTTAAAATAAGCCATTTTGTAACTGAGTTTAATTTATTCAGAGTAAAGCTTGGTAGGAATCGATAAATACGAACATTGTGTCGTGTTTCAAGTCAAATATTTTAGTTAAGTGGGTCTTGCCTTTATTGGTGGATCCACTTTTTTTTGTCCAGCTTTATTGACTTGTGAAAAGGGGTACCTGGTAGGTGAGTAGTGAGTTAAACCCGGATTATGTAATAGGATTTCTCCGTCCTGACAATAGTCAGGGGTGAAGCCTGTCCCGTGTTTGCGGGAAGTGTTGCAATCGCAAGAAAATCAGGCTGTTTGGATATTTTAGCATAGCACCGCTATGGTGAAATTGAAAACAGCAACGAAGTGGCTGATTTTAAAGCGATTTCAGCACGTAATAGAATGTCTATTGCCTATTTCGGGTTAAAGCAATTTTCTTAGGACAAATAAAATTAGGCGTTCAATTCATTATTAAAACTTAGATAAATGAGCTTTTTGAAGTTTTGTTAACAATTTTCTTGGTTTAAGGGTTTATTGATCTATGGGTTTTACAAAGCAGGGTTGTTTACAATTTCCCTCTCAAAAAATTTGTATTTTGCATTTCCTTTTATGCTTTCTTTACAATTTTTCAGATTTATTGAGTGTTAAACCAGATTAATTTGTAGTTTAATGGGGATTTTATCACCAAAATGCGACTACACTGAGTACTTGTTTCTTAACTAATTAGATTTATAAAAACGTCTAATATAGTTTGACCCGAGAGTGCGGTCTATTGAGATTGCTTGTTCTATTGCAGTTAAATTTTTATCCTAGAAAAACTTTAATTGAAGAAAATGATTAACCCATCTATTTTTGAAAAAATCCCAAAAACTGATCTCCTGAATTTTTTAAAATCTCACTTTAATGAAGGAATATTGAGTTTTACAAAAGAGGAGGAATGGAATGCCGAATGTAATGAGGACATGTTGGCTACACTTGGTTTTTCTGAAGATAGTGGGCTGTTTCCTGGTCTATTTAATTTAATGAAGATTGGAGAAAAAGAACTTTTAATTGCTTTTTTAGAGAGAGCCGAATCTGAGGCCATTCAAAATTATACGATTAAGCTTCACTCGATGAATGGAAAGGTAATGACTTTGAAGCTAAATGGGTTTGGCCTTCCTGATTCCAATGCAGAGAAAGCAAGTGAATTTATTTTTTTTATTGAGAACTTAACTGAAGCTATAGAGAAGGAGAGTTTTCATCACCAATGTAACCTCAAATCTAAGATTGGGTATTGGAGCATCGATCTCGAGAATAATTTACCGGAATGGAGTGCGGTTACCCGTCTTATTCATGAAGTGCCCGATGATTATGTGCCATCGATGGAAGAAGCACTTGACTTTTATAAAGAAGGGAAAAGTCGAGAGGCTATTAAGAAGGCATTTGATAATACTTTAAAGACAGGAGAATCTTATGAGCTTGATCTAATATTAATTACCTATACCAAAAAAGAAAAGTGGGTAAGAGCAATTGGTCAGGCAGAATTTATTGATGGAAAACCAGTAAGGGTTTTTGGGACTTTTCAGGATATACATAGTAAAAAAATTGCTCAGTTAAATTGGGCTGCTGAACAAGAAAAGTTTAAATATGCAGTACAAGGTACTAATTTGGGCATTTGGGAGTGGAACGTTCAAACTGGTGAGACCATCTTTAATGATAGGTGGGCGGAAATTCTCGGGTATAAAGTAAGTGAATTAGAACCTCTTAATTTTCAAACTTGGGTAAACTTAATGGATCCTGAGGGTTTAAAAGTTGCAGAATCTAATTTGCAAGCCTGTTTTGAGGGGAAAACCGATTATTATGAATGTGAATTCAAAATGAGGCATAAGGATGGATCCAGCAGGTGGATTCATGCAAGGGGGAAGGTAATATCCTACACAGATGATGGTGAGCCAAAAATAATGTTTGGAACCCATCAGGACATTAATTTCTCAAAGTTAAAGGTCCAAAAACAAGCTATTTTTATTTCACAGGCACCTATTGCAATAGCAATGTTTGATAGGGAAGTTAAATACCTGGCAGTCTCCGAAAAATGGATGTCAGACAATGATATTGAAGACCAGTCTGTGATAGGGCAGTCTCACTATGAAGTTTTTCCTGAGATAGGTGAGGATTGGAAAAGAATCCATAGGGAATGTCTTGCGGGTGCAACCAGAAGTAAAAAAGAGGATAAATTTGTAAAAGATGATGGTACTGTTCAGTGGTTGTCTTGGGAAGTGAAGCCTTGGTATGATGAGGAAAACAATATTGGAGGTATAATCATGTATACTGAGGATGTTACAGAAAATAAAATTGTGAGCGAAAAGCTAGCGATTTCTTTAAATGCCTTTCAAAGGAATTTTGAGAATGCGGGGATTGGAATGGCCATCGTGTCTATAGAAGGGAAATGGCTTAATGTCAATGACAAAATCTGTGATATGATTGGATACAGTAAGTCAGAATTTCAAGAACTGACTTTCCAAGACATAACCCATCCTGATGATTTGGCTTCTGATCTAGCTTTCCTTAAAGAGGTAATAGCCGGTAAGAGGCAGACCTATCAGGTGCAGAAAAGGTATGTTCATAAAATGGGGCATGAAGTTTCTGCCATTTTGGTCGTTTCGGTTGTGAAAGATACCAATAATAAAATCTTGTATTTTATCTCACAACTTATAGATATCACGGCCTTAAAAAATGCGCAAAACCAAATTTCTACGCTTCTCCAAACAACACAGAAACAAAATGATCGCTTGAAAAATTTCGCTCACATAGTTTCTCATAACTTAAGGTCACACTCTTCAGGAATGAACATGTTACTTGAGTTATTGGAATTTGAGCACCCAAATTTATTTGACATGGAGATTATTGGTTTACTTAAAAAAGGAGGAGTCAATCTTTCAGAAACCATTGAACACTTAACTGAAATAGTAAACATAAACTTAAATGAGACTGCGGAATTGGAGCGTGTAGAATTGTCTAATATTATAAATAAAACGATTGAGAGTGTTTACCCTATCGCCATGCAGGAAGGAGTGGAGATAATAAATGAAGTGAAAAGTGAAGTGCATGTGTCAGGTTTTTCGGCATATATTGAAAGTATAGTGCTAAATTTTGTCACGAATGGGATTAAGTACAAGTCGCAAGAAAGAGATAGTTATTTAAAAGTTCGCCTAAAATTTCACGAAGATACAGTTGAAATTCAATTTGAAGACAATGGTTTAGGAATTGACCTTAAAAAAAATGGAGGATCTTTGTTTGGTATGTACAAGACTTTTCACAGACATAAGGACTCTAGAGGAATAGGCTTATTTATCACTAAAAATCAAATTGAGAGTATCGGCGGAAGTGTGAGTGTGGAAAGTAAAGTAGGAGAAGGGACGTTATTTAGCGTGTTTCTTCTTAAAGATGATAAAATTTAATAACACTTTGATGTTAAGTGATAAAAGTTGAGAACAGAGCAGTTATTTGCATTCATCTGCTGAAAAATAAAAGCATAAAAAAAGCCATGGTAACATTGTTAACCATGGCTTTTTTTATGTATGCTTGAAGTTTTATCTCTTATCTTAGATTAGAAGGAGAATACACCTGCGACTAAGAATGAAGCTAAATTTTTAGAGCTTTGGTAATCATTGTTGATAAAGAAATTATCAGACATCATATCCAGTCTAGTTTCTGGGATAATGGTAAAGTTATCTGTGATTTTGATGTTTCCAGAAAGGGTGCCTGCTACCACTCTGCCATCACCAACTGTATTTAAACCAACAACACCATCAAGTCCATCATTGAATACTTTGAAATATTCTCCTCTTGCTCCAAGGGAAAATTTATCAGAAGTGGCAAATTGTAAGTATCCAGCAACTCCATAAAAACCATATCCATCTCCTGTGGCATCCTGTATAGATGTACCACTATACATTTGGCCAGCAGCGGTAGTGTTATAGGTAGTGTTAAGTCCTAGATACAAGGTTTCTGTGACGTCATAACCAGCTGTAAGGTCGATTTGAAAAGTGTTTCCCATAGAGCTTGGACCGAAAGAAGGTAAAGTGTTCATATCTAGTTTTCCATCTTGGTCTCCATACAATACGTTTAAGTATGTTCCACCTGCATCAGTAGAATAACCCAGTTGCCCACCAAATGTGTAAGAACCATAAAAGTTGAATTCCGTCATATCTGTAGGATTCATGATAGCAGCCATTAAAGACCAGTTGTCAGAAAGCTGGAAGTCAGCTTTTAGTCCTGTATGCGAGAATGGTCCATATGAAAACATATAAGAAGTGGAGTAGTTGAAGTTTCCAGTTGGAGAAATAACTTCATAGCCTAAATAAGTGTTGAAATTACCAAGCGTGAAAGTAACCGCATCACTTACATTGTAGTACATGTAAAGTTGGTTTACAATTTGAGAACTACCGGCCATTCCACCAGCGTAAAGCGGAGATCCGAAAACGGCATCTTCACCTCTAGGTCCGAAAACCAAATCAGCAACAAAACCGACTTTTTCACCTTCATAAGTGGCAATTACATTTGCCATTCCCAATGAAAATCCAGATAAGTTGGCAAATGAAGTGGCAGGAGCCTGCGCAGCATCACCCTTGTTCGGTGCATTTAAATTACTTCTAAAGTAGGCGTCTACTGAGCCTGAAAGTGCAAATTTTGATTGGGTTTCTTCTGTCTCCTGAGCCAAGATAAATGTAACTGGCAATAAAAATAGGATTGTTAATATTGTATAAAATCTTTTCATCTGTATTTTGATTGAATTTGAAAATATAATTAGAACCAATGGGTGCCTGCTCTTCTAGTTTGTGCTTAGAATCGCAGGACCCTGGTTAAAGTTTTTATTGAAATCTATTCGTCATAAACGATAGTGTAACCTCTGATACCGTGCTCATGACTATCAAGTCCGGATATCTCATGTTCTTCAGATACTCTTATTCCTATTGTCTTCTTCAATACGAAAAAGATAGCAAGGGCAGAAAAGAAGGCTACCACGCCACAGATAAGGATACCTATTAGTTGAGTTAAAACGGTGTGCTCAGGATTGTTAGAGAAAATACCAACTGCTAAGGTTCCCCAAATACCGCAAGTAAGGTGGACAGAAACAGCACCAACCACATCATCAAGTTTTAATTTGTCAAGTAAGATTGCTGACAATACCACAAGTATACCTGCAATAAAGCCTATCAATAGTGCGTATATGGGATTGATAACATCAGCGCCTGCTGTTATACCAACTAGTCCAGCGAGGATCCCGTTCAATACCATCCCTAAATCAAGTCGTTTGAAAGCGATATAGGCAGCGAAAAAACCTCCTAGTCCACCTGCACAAGCCGCAAGAGATGTTGTTACAAGTACGAAAGACACTAATCCAGGATCAGCAGAAAGAACAGAGCCTCCATTAAATCCAAACCAACCTAACCAAAGTAGGAAAACAC